>NZ_JABUMQ010000309.1:0-13622 GCF_013336645.1 Myxococcus sp. CA039A
CGCGGGGGGGGGGACCGCCGCGCGGCTCGGCACGGGGGACGAAGGGTGGGAGACAGGAGTAGGTGCGGTCGCCATGACGCGCGGCAGGATACGCAGGCACGGCACAAAGCCAAGCTGGCGACCCCCGCTTCCGCCGCCCTCGCCCTCCCAGCGACTTCACCCTCAGCGAAGCCCGCCCCGAAACGCCCGGAGCCTCACCGCGCGTGCGTCTTCTTCCAGCCCGCCCACCGTACGCAAATGGGCGAAGGTATCACCCTCCAGGCCCGGGTCGCCCGCCTGGCTGCCGCTCTTTCCTCGCACGAACGCAAACCCTGACGCCGACATGTGGAGCGAACGGAGACGCCGCCCCACAACCAGCGGACAGTTGGCCCTTCCGCGGGCGCCCGAAAACCCTTCAGGCGTTCAATACCCCTCGCGTTCGGGGGGGGCACCTACCCCCTCGCCAGCGCCGCCCTATAATCACCTCTGCCTCTTCACCCCGTGGAGGGGGCGCGCCTGGTCGGCGTCCTGCCCCTGACACGAGCGTAACGCGCGGTCCCATTCCGCGGCGGGGTCCCGAATTGGCTGCAGGGCTGTCGTGCCTGGGACCTCGGCGGGATGGTTGTGGAATGGCAATCCAGCCCTCCAGGTTCACCATTCTGGCCCCCTCGGGTGTGAACATTTCGCACCCCTGGACGGCCCCCGAGGGAGAGACATGAGGGACGCTGAAAAGGGTTCGTGGGTCTCCAGAATCGCCGCGCTCCAGGACGCGAAGACCTACGCGGAGCTCACCTGGGAGGGCTCATTCGAGGACTACCTCGAAATCGTCCGCAAGAACCCCAAGGTGACACGCACCGCCTTCCAGAGGATCTACGACATGATCCTCAGCCACGGGAAGACGGAGTACATCGACAACAAGAAGAAGCTCATCCGCTACCACTTCTTCAGCGACGAGAAGTTCGGCGGCCGCGACGCCATCTTCGGCCTGGACGTGCCGCTGATGAAGCTGGTGAACGTCTTCAAGTCCGCGGCCCAGGGCTACGGCACCGAGAAGCGCGTCATCCTGCTGCACGGCCCCGTCGGCTCCTCCAAGTCCACCATCGCCCGCCTGCTCAAGAAGGGCACGGAGGACTACTCCAAGACGCCCGAAGGCGCCGCGTACACCTTCTCCTGGACCACCGACAAGAAGCTGCCGGATGGCACCACCGTGAAGGAGAAGATGAAGTGCCCCATGAACGAGGAGCCCCTCAACCTCGTTCCCCGGGAGTGGCGCCCCAAGGTCTACGCGGAAATCTCCCCGCCGGAGTCCGGCCACACGATTCCCGACGGCTCCGAGCTGTGCCCCGCGTGCCGCTTCGTCTTCAAGGACCTGATGACGCAGTACCACGGTGACTTCGCCCGGGTGATGGACCACATCCACGTCCACCGGCTCATCTTCAGCGAGAAGGACCGCGTGGGCATCGGCACCTTCCAGCCCAAGGACGAGAAGAACCAGGACTCGACCGAACTCACCGGCGACATCAACTACCGGAAGATCGCCGAGTACGGCTCCGACTCCGACCCGCGCGCCTTCAACTTCGACGGCGAATTCAACATCGCCAACCGCGGCATCATCGAGTTCGTCGAGGTGCTCAAGCTGGACGTCGCGTTCCTCTACGACCTGCTCGGCGCGTCGCAGGAGCACAAAATCAAGCCGAAGAAGTTCCCGCAGACGGACATCGACGAGGTCATCCTCGGCCACACCAACGAGCCTGAGTACAAGAAGCTCGAGAACAACGAGTTCATGGAGGCCTTGCGTGACCGCACGGTGAAGATTGACGTGCCGTACATCACCAAGCTCGCGGAGGAGGTGAAGATCTACGAGAAGGACTTCAACTCCCGCGCCATCAAGGGCAAGCACATTGCCCCGCACACGCTGGAGATGGCCGCCATGTGGGCCGTCCTCACCCGCCTGGAGGAGCCCAAGAAGCACAACCTCTCCCTCCTCCAGAAGCTCAAGCTCTACAACGGCAAGACGCTCCCCAACTTCACCGAAGACAACATCAAGGAGCTGCGCAAGGAGAGCAACCGGGAGGGCCTGGAGGGCATCTCTCCGCGCTACATCCAGGACAAGATTTCCAACGCACTGGTGAGCGACAAGGGCGAGGGCTGCATCAACCCCTTCATGGTCCTCAACGAGCTGGAGGCGGGTCTCAAGACGCACTCGCTCATCAGCAACGAGGACGCGCGCAAGCGGATGAAGGAGCTGCTCACGTCCGTGAAGCAGGAGTACGAGGACATCGTCAAGAACGAGGTCCAGCGCGCCATCTCCGCCGACGAGGACGCCATCGGCAAGCTGTGCGGCAACTACATCGACAACATCAAGGCCTACACCCAGAAGGAGAAGGTCAAGAACAAGTACACCGGCCTCTACGAAGAGCCCGATGAGCGCCTGATGCGTGCGATTGAGGAGAAGATAGACATCCCCGACAGCCGCAAGGATGACTTCCGCCGCGAAATCATGAACTACATCGGCGCGCTGGCGGTGGAGGGGAAGACCTTCAACTACCGGACGAACGAGCGGCTGCACAAGGCGCTGGAGCTGAAGCTGTTCGAGGACCAGAAGGACAGCATCAAGCTGAAGAACCTCGTCTCCTCCGTCGTGGACAAGGAGACCCAGGAGAAGATCGACCTGGTGAAGGACCGGATGATGAAGAACTACGGCTACTGCGAGATCTGCTCCACGGACGTGCTGAACTTCGTGGCGAGCATCTTCGCCCGCGGCGACGCGAAGGAGTAACCACCTCAGGAGAAGGGCGAGCCGTCGTGACCTTGAAGATCCACCAGGACCATTCCCGCTTCAAGCAGATCGTCCGCGGGAAGATCAAAGCCAACCTGCGCAAGTACGTGCAGAAGGGCGAGATGATTGGGAAGAAAGGCAAGGATGCCATCAGCATCCCCATTCCCTTCATCGACATCCCTCGCTTCAAGTACGGCCACAAGGAACAGGGCGGCGTCGGACAGGGAGAGGGCGAGGTGGGTCAGCAGCTCGGCCCCGGGGCGGTGGAGCCCGGGGAGGGCCACCAGGCCGGCCAGGGCGAGGGAGACCACGCCCTGGAGGTGGACGTCACGCTCGAGGAGCTGGCGCAAATCCTGGGCGAGGAGCTGTCGCTGCCCAACATCGAGCGGCGCCACAACGAGAAGATCGTCACCCAGAAGATTCGCTACACCGGCATCAACACCACCGGTCCCGAGTCGCTCAGGCACTTCAAGCGCACCTTCAAGCAGGCCCTGCGGCGGCAGATCGCCGCGGGCACGTACGACCCCGCGCGCCCGGTCATCATCCCCACGCGAGAAGACCGCCGCTACCGCAGCTACAAGCTCCAGGATTTGCCGGAGACCAACGCGGTCATCATCTACATGATGGACGTGTCCGGCTCCATGGGCGACGAGCAGAAGGAGATCGTCCGCATCGAGAGCTTCTGGCTCGATACGTGGCTGCGTCACCAATACAAGGGCCTGGAGGCGCGCTACATCATCCACGATGCGGTGGCGCGCGAAGTGGACCGCGACACCTTCTTCCACACCCGCGAGTCCGGCGGGACGATGATCTCCAGCGCCTACAAGCTCTGCCGGGACATCATCCTGGCGGACTACCCCAAGAGCGCGTGGAACATCTACCCGTTCCACTTCAGCGACGGTGACAACTGGAGCGCGGACGACACGCGCCAGTGCATCGAGATGCTGCGCAACGACGTGCTGCCCAACGTCAACCAGTTCGCCTACGGACAGGTGGAGTCCCCCTACGGCAGCGGCCAGTTCATCAAGGACTTGCGCGAGGCGGTGGGAGACACCCCCAACGTCGCGCTCAGCGAAATCGCGGACAAGGACGCCATCTACGCGTCCATCAAGGACTTCCTCGGCAAGGGCCGCTGACGTCTGGCCTCCCCCACGTGCCCCTCGGAGAGACTTCCCGATGCCCAAGAGCCTCACACCCCGTCTCGCCGCGCTGAGGGACGAAATCCACGGCTACGCGAAGGAGTTCGGCCTCGACTTCTTCGACACCGTCTTCGAGATGGTGTCCTACGACGAGATGAACATGGTGGCCGCCTACGGCGGCTTCCCCACGCGCTACCCCCACTGGCGCTGGGGCATGGAATACGAGCAGCTCGCGAAGGGCTACGAGTATGGGCTCAGCAAAATCTATGAGCTCGTCATCAACAATGACCCTTGCTACGCCTACTTGATGGAGAGCAATCCGGAGGTGGACCAGAAGCTGGTCATGGCCCACGTCTACGGACACTGCGACTTCTTCAAGAACAACTTCTCCTTCCGCCACACCAACCGGCGGATGATTGACGAGATGGCCAACCACGCCACGCGGGTGCGCCGCTGGGTGGACAAGATTGGCGTGGAGAAGGTCGAGGACTTCATCGACCGCACGCTCAGCCTGGAGAACCTCATCGACCAGCACTCGCCCCACATCCGGCGCAACCCGGACCCCCGGCGGGCGGAAGACGAGCTGAAGGCCAACGAGCGCGTGGAGGGCTTCAAGGTCGGCCGCGAGTACATGCGCGGCTACATCAACCCGTCGGAGTTCCTCGACTCCCAGCGCAAGAAGGTGGAGGACGAGAAGCAGCGCGCCAAGAAGTTCCCCGAACGCCCCCAGCGCGACGTGCTGCTCTTCCTGCTGGAAGAGGCGCCGCTGGAGCCGTGGGAGTCGGACATCCTCGCGATTCTGCGCGAGGAGGCGCATTACTTCGCGCCGCAAGGCCAGACGAAAATCATGAACGAGGGCTGGGCCAGCTACTGGCACTCCACCATCATGACCCGCCGCGCCCTGCGCGATGACGAAATCATCGACTACGCGGACCACCACTCCGGCACCATGGGCACCCGCCCCGGCGCCATCAATCCCTACAAGCTGGGCATCGAGCTGTGGCGGGATATCGAGGAGCGGTGGAACAAGGGCCGCTTCGGCAAGGAGTGGGACGAGTGTGACGATTTGCGCGCTCGCCGCTCCTGGGACAAGAAATCGGGCGCTGGCCGCGAGAAGATTTTCGAGGTCCGCAAGCACTACAACGACATCACCTTCATCGACACGTTCCTGACGCCCGAATTCGCGATGGAGCAGAAGCTCTTCGTGTATGGCTTCAATGACAAACGCAACTCGTGGGAGATTCTCGACCGCGAGTTCCGCAAGGTGAAGAGCAAGCTGCTCCAGGGGCTCACCAACTTTGGCCAGCCCATCATCGAAGTCGTGGACGGCAACCACGAGAACCGGGGAGAGCTGCTGCTCGCGCACAAACACGACGGGCAGGACCTCAAGGGCGACTACGCCCGAGAGACGCTCAAGAACCTCCAGTCCCTCTGGCGCCGGCCCGTCAACATCATCACCCGCTATGACAACAAGGGCGTGATGCTCCGGTTCGACGGGACAACCCAGACGGAGAAGAAGGTCGAGCTGTAGCGTCCCGCGCCGCGGCCGTCGCCGGGACGCTGACGCAGGCTCACCAGGCGGCGGCGTGAAGCCGTCAGAGCGTGGTGAGCCCTTCCCAGGGTTGGACGGCCCCCGGAGAAGCCCTCTCCGGGGAAAAGGCCGCTTCGCCTCCAAGCGGTGTCATCAGGCGCTCCAGCGCCAGGCACAACGCATCCGCGAGGCCGAAGCGCCCGGCGGGGTCGTCCGCGAGGCAGCGCTCGATGGCCCCCGCGAAGTCCCGGTCGATTCCCGGCACCAGCTCCGTCAACGGCACCAGGCTCCCGGCTCGCGGCCCTGCCAGCGGCGCGGTGGCGGTCGGCCTCACGCGGGGAACCTTGCCCGTGCACAGCTCGTACAGCAGGAGGCCCAGCGCGTAGAGGTCACTCTGCGGCGTGGCCGCCGCGCCCAGGCGAACCTCGGGCGCCATGTAGCGAGGCGTACCGACGACGCCCGGCACGGCCCAGGGCGTCGAGCGGTCCGTCCCCACGAAGGCGGCCAGCCCGAAGTCGAGCAGCTTGATGGTGCCGTCTGAGTCCAGGATGGCATTGCCCGGCTTGAGGTCACGGTGAAGCACACCGCGCTGGTGCGCGGCCCTCAGTCCCCGTGAGAACCCCAGGGCGATGTCCAACACGTAGCGCCAGGGCAAGGGCAAGGGCAGCTCCGCCAGGCTCTTCCCATCGACGTATTCGTACACCAGATAGGGCCGCCCCTCGATTTGACCGGCGCGGAAGACGGTGACGACATTCGGGTGCTTGATGCGCGCGATGGCCCGCGCCTCGATGGCGAAGCTCGCCAGCGTGCTCGTGTCCGGCTGCAGCGCGACGCTGAGCTTCAGCGCGACCAGCCGGTCCAAGGACGTGTCGTGCGCCAGATACACGGCCCCCATCCCCCCGCGCCCCAGAAGCCGCATCAATCGGAACTCGTCCAGCTCCGTCGGCGGCGTCCACGTCTCCCCCAGGGGGGCCATCCGATGCGGAGCGAACACCGCCTCCGCCGGGTCCAGGTGAAACGCCTCGCTGCGCACGACGGCCACCAGCAACTCGCGGCAAGCCGGGCACGCCGCGGCATGGTGATGGACCCGGGCACGCGCCCCTGTCTCCAGCCCCCCTTCCATCAGGGCCACCACCTCTTCTTCGCACAGGCAGCTGGATGAAAGGATTTGCCACCCCCCTGAAGCACCCCGGGTGAAGCCTCGCACAAAACGGGCCTCATTCGGAAAACCTGGAAACTCGCCCTTTTCATGCCCAAAGACGACCTCCACCCAGATTACCCTGCCTAGCCAGCAAGGTCATACGCTGGGATATAATGGCGCCCAGAAGGGGGGGGGCTTGGCATTCGCACCGTTATTCCTCGCGCGCATCGGCACTCGCGGCGAAGGGGCCCAGCCCCCTGACGGCCTCGAGCAGCAACTGCTGCGTTGCTGGAGGGCGGGCAGCGAACAGTGGCCAGACATCCCCCTGGGCGCCGACGCCTTCGTCTGTCATCTGGCCACCCACGTCCCCCACCGGGCGTCAGGCGACGCGCTGGCGCACCTGCTCGCCCAGCTCGTGCCAGCGGACCTCTTCCTCGCGTGTGCGTGCGCGGAGGGCCTTCCCTCGGCGCTCGCCGCCTTCGAGCGACACCACATGGCGAGCCTGCCCTCCGTGCTCGCGCACATGCGGCTGTCCCCCGCGGTGGTCGACGAGGTCCGCCAACGCGTCCGGGAGCGGCTGCTGGTGCGCGGCCGAGGCGCACCGAAGATCGCCGAGTACTCCGGTCGGGGCACCCTGGCCAACTGGGTGCGGGTCATCTCCCTGCGCACGGCCCTGAGCCTGCTCCGGACGACCCACGACGAAGGCCCACTCAGTGACGCCCTCCTGGAGCTGCTCCCCGCCCCCCACTCGGACCCGGAGCTCGAGGTCATCCAGCGCCGCTACCACGACGAGTTCCGCCGGGCCCTGGAGGACGCCTTCGCCGCCCTCCCCAGCGAACATCGCTACCTGCTCCGCCTGCACTTCGTGGATCACCTCTCCACGACCAAGATTGGCGCCCTCTTCAGCGTCAACCAGTCCACCGTCTCCCGGTGGCTCCAGAGCGCCCAACAGGCCGTGCACGACGAGACGCGACGGCTGCTCATGGAACGCCTGGACCTCTCCTCCCAGGAGTTCACCAGCGTGCTCCGGACCGTGGAGAGTCAAATCAATCTCAGCCTCAGCAGCATCCTCAATGAAAGTATTCACTCTAAGTGAAATTTGAGAATCTCTGCATAGGTTGAAGCCAGCGGGCGTCATTAACTCGCGAACATTGCGTTGGCACCCCGTCCCCGGAGTCGCCGTCTAGCGGATTCCCGTGGGTGCCTGGCGCCACACGGCCTCGGCCTCGAGCGGTCTCCCCCGCCGCTCCCCCACTCCAGCACATCCACCTGGCAGCGGAGCCCCGTTGCCATCGCGCCACCAGTCCACCTGCCCCACGCGGAGACGACATGCGATCCCCACAGCCTCACTTCTTCCGCGGCCCTCGAAACAGAGCCCAGGTCCTGTCCGCGCTCGCAACTATCGCCCTGGTGGGGAGCGGCGGCTGTGAGCGACAGACGCAAGAGCCCCAGGCCGACACGAGCCTCTCTCACGAGCGCGTGCGCCTGGCGAAGGCACCCGACGACCTGCGCATCCCCGATGAGTACATCGTCGTCTTCTCCGAAGGGGTCACCGGGATGGCCATCGACGCGGCGGCGAACCAGATCGCCCGCGCGGGTGGAGGCAACTCGCTGATGCACCCGTACTCGGTCATCCCCGGGTTCGCCGCGCGGCTGGACAAGGCGGAGCTCGACCGGCTGATGCGAAACCCGGGCGTGGCCTCCATCCACGAGAACCAGCAGGTCTCGCTCACGGGGCTGGTCCCCAGCCCCGCGGATGGCATCGACCGGGCGGACCAGCGCCAGGGCCACGACGGCACCTACAATGACCATGGCAGCACGGGCGCCGGGGTCCATGTGTATGTCCTGGACACGGGCCTCAACGCGGAGCACTCGGAGTTCTCCGGCCGGGTGGGCGAGGGGTTCACCTCCGTGGTCGACGGCCTGGGCACCGACGACTGCAACGGCCACGGCACCCACGTGAGCAGCACCATCGCGGGCACCCTCTACGGGATGGCCAAGGAGGCCACCGTCCACCCCGTGCGGGTGTTGCGCTGCACGGGCAAGGGAAGCTGGGCTGGCATCATCGCCGGCCTCAACTTCGTCGGGACGCACTGTCCCCTCCAGGATGGGCCCTGCGTCGTCAACATGAGCCTGGCCGGGGAAACGTTCGTCCCCGTCAACACCGCGGTGGCCAACCTGGTGAATCAGGGCATCACCGTCGTGGTCGCCGCTGGCAATGACAACGTGGATGCCTGCACCCGCTCCCCCTCGAGCGAACCCAAGGCCATCACCGTCGCGGCCGTCGACGACGCGGACACCCGGGCGGGGTTCTCCAACTGGGGGCAATGCGTGGACCTGTTCGCCCCGGGCGTGAGCATCCTCGGTGCGTCCATTGGTGACGCGGTGGCCACCCACGTCGACGACGGGACCTCCATGGCCAGCCCCCACGTCGCGGGGGCCGTGGCCCAATACCTGAGCACCCACCGCTCGGCCACCCCGGCGCAGATCAACACCAACCTCAAGGCCTCGGCGACCCTTGACTGCGTGCTGCATCCCCAGAACTCGCCCAACGTGCTGCTCTTCAGTGACTTGAACCAGGGCAACTTCGTCTGCGCGGCGCCCGGAAGCTGCGTGGGGCTCTGCGGCGAGGCCGCGGACGGCTGCTTCTGCGACCCGGGCTGCGCGGAGTTCGGCGACTGCTGCCCCGACTACGCCCAGGTGTGTGAGTGATTTGAACGTGTCTGGATGTCCTTGACGGCGGTCTGAAGCGGAGGAGGCACTATGATGGGAATGCGTCGTTTTCTGGTGATGGGTTGCACCACGGGACTGGCGTTGCTGTCGGGCTGCACGTCGGCGCCCCGGGATGAACAGGTGGCGAACTTCGGCCGCACCAGGCAAGGAGTGGGAGATGCCTCGCGGCTGACCAAGGCCGAGTGGGCCACGTACCAGGCAGACCAGAGCTACCTGCACGGCATCGCCAAGCCCGACGTCCGCATCCGCCTGAACCTGGCGGACCCGGCACAGTACCGCTTCGCGCTCGCGCGGCTCAAGATCGCCGGCAAGACGCCGGAGAACTCTCCCTACCTGTTCGAGGCGATGGAGACGCGGCACCGCGAGCACGTGGCCCTGGGCTACAAGCCGGGCCTGCTGCCCGTGAGCAAGGACCTCGCGGAGAACTCCGCCGCGCGGCAGGAGCAGCACGTCATCGCCGCCGCGAGCACGGGTGAGGACACCGACGTCCTCAACGATGGCACGGGCACGTCCACGTCCTCGTTCCCGGGCGGCTCCTTCTACACCTATACGGACACGACCTATACCGACACCACGGGGTACCCGCTGGGCGAGCTCATCTGGGGTGAGCAGTACGACCTCGGAACGAACGTGACGGTCAACGCCAAGGGCAACCTGGCCCTGACCCGGCTCACGCGCTACCGGATTGCGTCCTACAAGGCCGAGGACACCGTGGAGGGCTTCACGGACTCGTACGTCTTCAAGGAGGTCGGCTCCGACGTCGCGACCACCACCACCCAGCAGCCGCGGCTGAACCTCCCGCCGGTCATCGAGGCGCCGCTGGACATCAAGTTCAACGACAACCTCATCTCCGTGTGCCTCAACCGCACCTGGACCCAGGACTGCGACTACGACCTGACGGGCAATCCCCAGTCCGTCAAGCTGCCGTTCAAGGGCAACGTCTCCATCCGCAGCGCGCACACGTTCAACGAGGCGGTCATCAATCAGTACCGCGTCGACCTGAACAACAACGTGGCGCGTCCCGACTCCGGCCACATCAAGCTCATCCTCACCAACGTGGGCGGCGGCTGCGATGTCACGGACACCAACACCCTGCAGGCCAAGATGGCGCAGTTCTGGAACCGCGTGACGCTGAGCTCGGACAAGAAGACGCTCTACTGGGACATGACGGAGGCCAACGCCGCGTTCTTCGACGACGGCTGCCGTCAGGTGCAGGACACGGTGAAGCTGACGGCGCAAATCACGCTGCCGCTCGTGCTCGTCTCCGGCACCGTCTCCACGCCCTATCAGTCCTCCATCACCCTGAGCAACGACGACCTGGTGGACCGGCCGAGCTACTCCTTCAAGAAGCTCACCATCACCAACAGCTGCCTGGCGGCGGGGACTGAAATCGAGCTGGCCGCGGGCAAGGTGGCGCCCATCGAGTCGGTGAAGGCCGGTGACCGGGTGCTCAACCCGCACCAGCCCGCGCTCACCGTCATGGACACGGCCATCGGCGTGGAGACCGTGCCCATGGTGCGCATCCGCAGCGAGTCCGGCCGCTCCCTGCTGATGACGGAGATGCACCCCATCCAGGTCATGGCGCGCGGCATGGTCCAGGCCCGCTCCCTGAAGAAGGGCGACGTGGTCATGACCAAGACGGGCCCCAGCAAGCTCGTCGACGTCAGCCGCGAGCCGTACGCCGGCAAGGTCTACAACGTCAAGGTGGGCTCGGATGCGGAGAAGCTGGCGCTCGCCGCGGACCAGACCGTCGTCTACGCCAACGGCTTCGTGGTGGGTGACGGCCAGATTCAGCAGAAGTACGAGTCCATCGCGATGACGAGCAAGGACGGCAATGTGCTCGCCCACCTGCCCAAGAAGTGGCACCGCGACTACGTGATGTCCGCCAAGCGCAAGTAGAGCGCGCCTGGCTCGCGGCCTGAGTCAGGCCCCTGCTCGGAAGACCCGGCCACCCAGTGGGAAACCGCTGGGTGGCCGTGCCCGTTATCGCCCACCGAAGCCCGCATCCCACGTGCCACACCAGCTCAACACCACGGAGTGAACCTGATGCAGACGCGCACCGTTCTCCTGCTCCCGTTTGTCGTAGCGCTCGCCGTGGCGTGTGGTGACGCCAGTCTCCCTCCGCCCGAGCCGGAACAGCCACGAGCCTCCAGGCTGCGCGCCGACGCCAGGACGGAGCGGCTGCGCCTCGCGGGCCAGTTCATGGCGCCAGCGCCAGCAACCTCCAGCACCCTGAACGCCACGGCCGCGGCGCTCGCCGCGGCCATGGACGCTCCCGCGGGGACCACCGCCACGCTCACCGCGCCCGCGGATGACTCGGCGCTCGTGCTGCCCACCTTCGGGGTCATCAAGCCCCGCATGGGAAACACCCTGGCCGTCCTGAGCACCGGCACCATCGGCCTGAACCAGCCTGGGACGCGCGCCACCGAGCCCGGCACGGACTTCACGCCCACGGGAATCGAGGGGGACGCGGTGACGCTGCGGCTCACCTTCAACGTGCGCGCGGGAATCTCCCGCATGTCTTTCGACTATCGCTTCCTGAGCGCCGAGTCGCCCGACTACGTCGGCAGCGAATTCAATGACGTGTTCACCGTCCGGGTGACCGATGCCACGAACACGCGCACCATCGAGCAGACGTCGGTGAACAGCGCCGAATTCTTCGATGCCTCCGCCACGCGCGCCGGAGGCTCCGGGTTCGACCTGCTCGCGGACGACCCGGCCGGCATCGACTACTTCCCCATCACCTACCCGTCCACCATCCCCACGTTCCCGGACATGGGCATCACCAACTACAAAATCATCAACATTCCCATCAGGGGCGGTGGGCCCGTCACCCTCGAGTTCTCCATCCAGGACCTCGGGGACGGCATCCTGGACTCGGCGGTGGTCCTGGACAACATCACCTTCGGGACCTTCCAGGTGGTCGACCCGAACCCCGAGCTCATCGACAGGAGCTCGCGCACGGTGTCGCAAGACCTGGAGGCGCTCGCGCACGAGGACAACGGCGCCTCCATTCGCGCGGTGGTCGCCGATGGCGAAACCAAGCTCGTCGTGCGCGCCAAGGTCAGCGGCGCTGGAAACATGGTGTTCTCCGTGCCCGCCGCCACCGGGAACCCGAACGGCGTCTTGAGCGCCATTGGGAGTTCCACCGTGAGCAACACGGTGTCGGTCCCCGCCGTGCAGCTCAGCACGGGCTTCTACGCGCTGGCGCTGTATACGAGCCCCGAGGACTTCAACAACGGCACCTCCGCCGGGGTCAACAAGCGGACCACGACGCTCTCCGCGGCCTTCACCCCGGCGGGAGGGACCGCTGTCACGGAGACGCTCCCGCTCAACATCATCCGCCCCCCCCTGGTGGTCGTTCACGACATCTGGTCCAGCTGCCTGTTCTGGACGGGCAGCGCCCGCATCTCCGGCAACCCCCTGTTCGACGTCACCTGTGCGGACTACGCGCTCTACAATTCGGCGGGCATCGAGTCTCCGCAGAACGTCGACGTCGTCTCGAAGGCCGTGGACGAGGCCTTGACCGAGCACCGCCATGACAATGTCGCCGTCACCCAGGTCGACGTCATCGGCCATGGCATGGGCGGATTGATGGCCCGCAAGTTCGTCGACCGGACCGACTACCACGACGACTCGAACCTCGGAAAAGGCTACTTCAACCGGCTCATCACCGTGAACACCCCCCACCTGGGCACGCGCATCGCGGACGAGGTCGTGAGGATGCGAAGCTCCTTGAACGCATCGGAGATGACCGCCGTCAGGAACATGTTGCGCAACTTCGGCGTCAAAATCGACGGGGCCGAGGGAGGAGCCATTGATGACCTCGTGACGCAGAGCCCGACCATCAACAGCATCCAGACCACCGTGGTCCCGTCGCATGTGCTGGTCGGCACCGGAGGAAACACCATCGAGCACGGTACCGCCTTCGAGATGCTGCTTCCCTCCACCCGGACGCTGTACATCAACATGCAGAACAGACACCCCTACACCAAGGGCGCCGAGTCCTCTGTGAAGGACAGGCTCATCCTGACCAAACTGGACACCGTCACAGGCAACAAGAGCCGCATCTTCTGCGACGACCCGTACGACCTCTTCCTCGCCGAGGCAGACCAGCGGGGAGGGCTCGCCAACAACAGCACCAGCACCCCATTGACCACCTTCCCGGTCGTCAGCGGCGACAACGACTCCGAACACTTCCAGGTCATGAGCAACGACGCCCAGGACAACCGGATCGTCGAGCTGCTCAACAGCCCCGTCAAGGGCCCCTTGTTCGCCACGTCCATGCCCGCCCCAGGACTCCTGACCCGGGAGAACAGC
>NZ_JABUMQ010000030.1:0-53361 GCF_013336645.1 Myxococcus sp. CA039A
GGCAAGGCCCGCCCCTGCCACCCAGACAGCCAGGTCCAGGGCGCTGGCCTTCACCTGGGGCGAGAGGGACTGGAAGCTGGCCACTACCTTCTCCAACCCATCCGCCACCTGCTTCGCCACCGGCATCAGCGCGTCGCCAATGTCAGCAGCCAGGGTGTAGAGCAGCGAGGTAATCCGCTCCACCTCCTTGGACATGGCCGCGTTGGACTGGGACGCGGCGGCCACCGCGCCCGCGAGTCCCGCCGCCACCACCGCGCCAATGTCCCCGAGGTCCCCGGCCTTCTCCTTCACTTCCTTGGCGGCCTTCTCCACGCCCTTCACCAGCTTGGCGAGGTTGGCCATGGCCTCGCCAATGGCGGCCGTTACCGCCACGTAGAGGTCGCCCACCTTCAGCCCGCCGCCAGACATGCATCACCTCTTCGGACGCTTTCGGAAAACCGTTGTCCCTGCGTGACCGCCGCTCCCGGGCCCCGCCTGGGGGCGTCCCGCGCGCAGCTCGTCGGCCTCCAGCTCACAGAAGGCGAGTAGGTGGACGACGTCGTCCCAGGCCCACCCGCGCACCGCGTCTGGAGACTGGCCCGTCAGCTTCACCACCCCATGCAGGGCCTTCAGCTCGGGGTGGTCTCGGAGTTTCCCTTCGCGCCCTCCAGCGTCGGGCCCGCGAAGGCCGAGGCCAGCTCGCCCTGCACCTCCTCCAGCCAGGGCTCGTTCTTCACCGCCGCCACGTCCGCCTCGGTGAAGACACGCGTCGCGGTGCCCGGGAAGTACAGGCAGCAGACGGCAATGCGAGCCATCATCATCATCCCCGCCGCCTCGTCCACGGGATGGCGGTTGTCGCCCATCTCCTTGGCGGCGCGCGACGCGGACAGCACGTCCATCTTCTCGCCCAGCGTGGGGCGGCAAATGTCGTAGTCGGCGCCGTCGAGAGCGACGCGCTTGTGGAGGGCTCGGCGGGTGCCCAGGGGCTTGCGGTGCATGACGGGTGCGGACATGGGTGTCTCCTCGAAGGTGGAAGGCAGTGGCCAGCTACACGGCAACAGGAGCGCCCTGGCCGTTGAGGGTGACTGAGAAGGTGACGACGTCCGTGGAGGTGCGTCCTTCCTCGTAGGACGTCACCGTCACCGGGTAGCGGTAGCCCTGGCTTCCCACGGGTGCCGTCTCGTCCTCGATGATGGTGAAGAACACCGTGGCGTCTGACTCGAAGGCATCGCGCAACACCTTCTGAGGCGCGCTGCCCTGGAGGACGTGGCCAGAAAGAGGGATGGTGAAAGACTTGAGGGTGCCCTTGCTGCGCTTGTACCCGTCATTCCCGAAGTAGTTGGTGTCGACGGTGTCCTTGGCGCGGTTGACAGGGGCCTCCGTGACACCATCCAGCGCGTCCACCTCGGTGGGTGCGGTCTCCGTGGCACGGATGTAGAGTTTGTCGAAGAAGGCTTCTCGGGGATGGGCCATGGGGAACCTCTCAGCGGGCGGGGAAACGACGAGCGAGGAAGTCCTGGAGGACGGCGGCGACGCGGCGGCGCGCGCTGCCTCTGGCTCGTCGGAACGATTTGCGGAGGAAGTGGGGCGGAGGGTTGAAGATGGGCTCGCCCCAGTGCCAGCCCTCGTGAATGGGGCCGGCGGACGGGTGCGAGTAGCCCGCCGCCCACGTGGTGGAGAGGGGCGGCCCGAGGTTGTACCGAGGACCGTCGAGGAAGGCCGTGTCGCGCAGGTGGCCGTCCGTCCCGTCCTTGCCCACCGGCACCAGGAACAGGGAGTAGTCGAGGGCGAGCCGCGCGATGTCCCGGCACGGCACGTCCAACGCGCGCAGCACATCGGCAGGAGAGCGGCGCAGGCGCTCCAGCTTCACGACGTCGACTTTGACTCGAACGGGCATCCCACTACTTCTTTATGGGGACGCTTTCCGGAACTGGCGCAGGACGACTGTCCTCCATCTCTATTGCAAAAGCCCCTGCGATTCGGGCTCGACAACAAGAACCGACCTTAAACTCCACCCATCAACACAGATAACAGCGTGGAAAATCATGACCCTCAAATTCCCATCAAGCTGGCGATTCGACGCCAACAAGACCGTTCCAGCAATCCCCGCCAACCTACTCAACGACCTCCACTCTCTCGCAATTGACCTCTCAGACCTGCACAAAAACCCACAACACATAGTTGAAATATTCAAGTCAAATTTCGGAAACCACTCAGCCAGTTCCAACATGGATTGGGCTGTATCCGATCTCCGAAGCGCAATGGAGAAAAAGGACCCCAACTCAGCAAACTTTATCTCTGCCTATTGGGCCTCCCTAGAGGAAACCCAGAAACAAGGAGTAGACATACCCTCGGCCGAATACATGAACAACCTCCTGAAAGTCCACGAGGTGCCCTTTGAAATACGGCCTCCAAATCTCGTCAGAGTCCTCCCATCCCATTCAGAACTACACCACCAAATAGACATAGACGAAGCCACCAACCCCCCCGACGCGCAAACACAGCACCAATACATCCAAGGCGAACTCCTCGGCCAAGGGGGATTTGGCTCCGTCTACAAAGCGACACGACACACCAGTGCAGGCACTTTCGAATTCGCCCTCAAGCGCCTTGACCCCAGCCCCTTCAACGAAGACGTCGGCAAGGCCAGACTCAGATTCCAAAGAGAAGTCGGCGCCATACAAAAACTCCAACATCGCGGAATCGTCCCCTATTTTGACGCAGGCTTCGACACTGAGGGGCGCCCCTTTCTTGTGATGCCTCGAATCCACGGAAGCAACATCAGAGACGCAGCAGGCATCGAGCCCTACTGGCAACGCGTCTCATTCATCACCGAAGTGCTCGACGCGTTACACCACGCACATAAAAACGATGTCCTTCATCGAGATCTAAAACCAAGCAATATCATTGTCCGCAATACAGACAAGCAACCCATCATCGTGGACTTCGGAAACGCATACATTGTCGACCGCCTCGACCAGGAATCACTCACAACCAAGGCCGTGGGCTCCCTTGGCTACATTCCATCAGAAGTAGTTGCGAACCCTAAAAACAGAAGCCCCCTACACGACATATACTCGTGCGCAGTAATAACGTACGAAATAATCGCAGGCCGGAGGCCTGATCCTGCCGACTACGAGAAGCTTGAGACACTAGATCCTGAACTCTCGCCGCTAGACCCGATTCTCAAGAAGGCGCTTGGCCCGGCATCAAAACGGCATGCTTCCGCACTAGAGCTAAAGAACGACCTACTAGCAATCATCACAAGCAGAAAGACATAGCATCACAAAAACACAGAAAATCGCACAACCAAGGTCACAATCCAGCGGTGCCGGTCCGCCCCGTCCGTCCCCAGGTAGACCGGGGCGCTCTCCTCGGCCCGCACGCTGATACCCGGAAAATGGGGCGACTGGTGGAGCACCGTGAAGGCGGCGAGCGCGAGTGACTGCCCCCCCTCGAAGTCCTCGCGCGCCGAACGGATGCGCAACTGACAGCCCGGGGACAGGTACGTCGCTCGTCCCAGCCCCAGGTAAGGCAATGGCCCAGCGCCGCCGCTCACCACCAAAGCCACGGCTCTGTCCGGCACACCACCATCCGCCTCGGGCATGGGGGCAGTGAAGAGGTTGGCGCCCGATGAGGGAGGACGCGTCAGCCCGAGGCCCGCCGCTTCCAGCACTGTCGCCAGCTCCGCAGCAAGGTCGCGATTCACAGCCACACCTTGCGAAAGCTCACCACGCCCGCGCCGTCCACCAGCTCATCCACCGCTACGGGACGCCGGGCACGATTGAAGTCGGGCACGTCCTCTCGTGACAGCCACAGGCGATGTTGAAGCGTCAGAGGTGCATCGATGTAGATGACATGGGAGGCAAGGTGCTCATTACCGCCCGCGTCGCGGATGAGCCTCCGACTCGGTTGCACGCGCGCTCGCGCCGAGGACACCAGCCCCAACATTGGCTTGCCGTGCGCATCCCTCCCTGTGACCAGGGAGTAGAAGATGATCTGACGGAACCTGTCCGAAGGCGACGCCATCAGCTCACCCAATGCAGAGCGTAGGGCGCGAGGAGCGCCTGCGCTGCCCCCGGAATGGGACTCTTCCCCTCGGCCTTCGCCGCGAAGTAGCTGACGCTCCAGTCGCCAATCGACTCACTGGCCACCATGGCGTCGACACCTCGCGAGCGGTAGAGCTGAACGGCAGTGAGGACGGCGGCCTCTTGCACATCCTCGGGAAGTGTCACCACCAGGGCACCATCGAGCGCCTGCTGGCCAGGAGTGACGTAGCCCCCATCGTAGACGACGCGGAGCCCATCCTCGCTACCGTCTCCATGGAAGTCCCCGAGCATCCCCGTCACCCCACCTCCCGCGCGCACCGTGGCCCGCCACACGCCGCGTCGTCGCCTCAACATGCCGGACTCGGCCAATCCGCCCGCAATCTCGTACTCGTCGGCGGAGACCTGGTTGCCACCCTCCCAGACTCCAGAGACAGCCAAGACGGGAGGGCGCTCCAGGAGAAGCAAGGGGCGCCCGTAACCAGCCGGGTACTCAACGAGCCCCAGGCCCCGCTCGAAGACCCGACAGCAGTAACCCGCCACGGCGCGGCTTGCCGCCGTGACGAGCACCTCCACGCGCGGAGACACGGGGATGCCCAAGTCATCCGCGACAGTGGAGGCAAGGCAGAGGTCCGCAGCTGAAGGCATGGATCACCGCACCGGAAACTCGTCAGCGCCGCCGAGGACGAGAGCCGCGCCCCATTGCGCGGTGTCCGTGCTCGCAGCCGACAAGTCGGGCGTCACCTTCATACGGAGGAAGCGCTTGCGGTTGGCAACGCGCAAGTCCACCCGGAGGCAGAAGGCTTGAGGCGCGGCGCCACCGGCCACCACCGTTACGGCATTGGCCAGCGTCTCATCCGCGCCGAACGTCACCCCGTCCTCGGATTCGGCCATCTTCACCGTCGCCTTGAGCGTCTGGCCCGCCGCACAGTTGGTGCTCCCCGTGAAGAGGAGCTGCGCGGAGTCGAACCCGTTGCGGTCCACGGCACCGCTCGTCACCTCGGCGGCGTCACCCGTCCCACCGGCCGTGAGCGCGCCGCCCGCCACCCCAACGGCCTTGTAGAAGACTTGGAAGTCCTGCGTGTTCGCGTGCATGTCGTGTCTCCTGGTGAGTCCGCAGGCTCAGTAGCCCTTGCGCTCCGAGAACGCCTTGTCGTGTCGCAATTTGAAGTCCCCTCGGCAGATGCCCCGGAGCGTCGTCTCGTCGTACTCGACGCGGACGTCGTGCTCCGACAGCACCAGCTCCGTGTCCACGCCATAGAGCAGCTGGTCCCACGTGCCGAAGAGGATGCGGCTCGGAGCAATCCGCGTGGACGCCTTGTAGGGGAAGCCGCGCAGCGTGCCCCGGTTGAGCATCTCGTCCCGGAAAATCCACGTGCCGCCGTCCTTCAGCCCGAGCAGCGCCGTCTCCCGCGTCGGGTGCAGCAGGAAGCCCGGACGCCGCAGCTTGATGTTCGCCTTGAGGACGTCCTCCACCATGCCGTCCACGTCCGCGAGGTAGTGGTCCGCGCTCGTTCCGCTCCGGGCCTTCGAGTGCGAAGAGTCCATCTGCGCCAGGACGCCCTTGGGGTTGGGACCCTGTCCGTCCCCGTTGAGAGCCGCCTCGTCCATGCCATCCGCCGTCGCCTCGCGGAAGTCCTCGGCCACACCCGCGTCACCCACCGCCGGGTTGCGCAGAAGGTCGTTGGAGATGTCCGCCAGAATCATCGCCTTGTGAGCCTTGAGGACCACCTTCCCGTGCGAGGGCTGCGTCTTCTCCACCTTCTCGCCCTCGCCAATCCACTTGAAGGTGACGCTCCCGGTCTTCTTGCCGAAGTGGAGTTCGCCCTTGAAGGGCACGGTACGAGCCCCCAGCGCGAGGACGACGGAGTCAGGACGGAGGAACTCAATCATCTCCCCCGCCTCCTGCACCGGCACCAGTACGCCCGCCGAGCTGAAGACGCTCTCCTGCACCGCCTTCTGGACGTCCGCGCCACCGAAGCGCTTGGCCTGCTCCAGCACCGCCTCGCGCGTCGGGTTTCGGCCCGCGTTGACGACGGCCTTCAGGTACGCGCCGAAGCCGTTCAGACTCTTCAGGATGCCGGAGACCTGGCTGTCCTCGGGCTTTGACTTCGCGCCCATGAGGCCCGCTAGCCCGTCACGCTGGCCCTTGGCCTGCTCCATCAGCTGCTCGGCCACGAGGGGCCCCAGCGACTTCGCCATTTCCTGCATCTGCTCGGGGGTCATCGCATCTCCTTGAAGTGCTGCAAGAGGGCCTCGGCCGTGTGCTTGGCCAGGGCGTTAACGTCGGGGGCTGGAGGGAGCGCGGCCTTGCTCCGCTCGCGCTCATCGAGCGTGGCGACCACGGCCTTCGCCACGTCCTGGATGAAGGCGGCGCGCTCGTCGGCCAGTTCCTTCACGCGCACCGCGCGCTGGTTGCCCGGAATCGTGACGACGGAGATTTCGAGAAGCTCTTGCTGCTCGCAGTCGAATCCGCCGCGCTCGTTCTCGTGGTAGCGGTGCATGAGGTAGCGCACCGACACGGCATTCAGGATGCCGCGCGCAACCTTGCTCTCCACCCTCCGAGCGAAGTCGTCTTCCTGGTCGAACTCGATGTCCACCAGGAGGGCATCGCCCTGGACGTAGGCGCGCCCCTTGCCGATGGGCAGGACGTCCTTGCGGCCCACACCGAAGAGGCCGCCGGAACCGTCGTCGTGGTTGTAGAGGACGACAGGGTTAACGTTGAAGGCGTCCAGCATCCAGCCCTGGACGCTCAGACGGTCGTTGTAGCGGTCGAAGTCGCCGTCGTTGGCGCGGAAGGTGTGAAACCTCGGCTGGTCTTCGACAGGCGCGGAGGCGTCCTTCTGGACGGCGAAGAGGAGGGACCTGGAGAGAGGTGTGGGCATCCACCTCTCTTTATGGGGACGTCTTCCGCAAATGGTCCCACGCCATCAGTCTCGTTTTCTTACGAGCGCCCCCTACACCTAGCCAGCCTCGTCCATTCCCCCCACATCTTCATCATCAACCAAGTCTGACTCATGCATATCAAATCCATCTCTTATCAAAAAAACCCTATCCCCTCTGGCCCCAGCGTTGCCCAAAATCGCGTCAACAACCTTCCTGCCCCAACCGCTCTCGCCATCTTCAACACCAGCATCCGCAAACTCAGCAGCAATGCGCACATACTCAATATAGTGCCTAACCAAAGAATCACACTCATCCTGGACATCAGGATCCATGGCTACTCCATCTGGCCATGTACCTACGCGCTTAATCATATCAACCAGCTTCGACTTCGAAACTTGAGGCCTAAGCCTTGGAAGCAGATCAACGCGACCATCCTCCGACTTCACCACAGCAAGGCATCGCCGCCGACGCTCAGCACCCTGCCTTTTCCCAAAAACATATCGCAGCGCCGAATTAAACCTCGCGCCGCGAGCAGGATCGCCGAGCGGATAGGCTTCACCATCAAGAATCACCCCAACGCCATGACACATCCCATTCGGATCCAGCAAGATGGCGCCATCAATAGATGCAGCATGAACTGCAACTGCTCCTGATAAACAGACTGGCGTCACCGGCATTGACTGAGAAGCCAGATGTTCAATCTCGCTTTCCGCGTCATCCACCACCACTACCAGTGCACCATGCCCCTGACGCAGCACATCATCAACCACACTCCAGGCGCGCACCGTTCCCTCGTGATGACTCTCCCCAAAAACCCGCAAGAACGCCGCCTTAAACGAGTCCTCGCTCAATTGAGGACGGGGAAGACTTGGAACCCCAAAAGCGACCTCCATGAGTCGCACATCCCCTACACCAACCCACCAACGACTCTGTCCACGAAATTCAACCCAGAACTCCAAGTTGCTTCGCTGGTTCCTGCGAACGAGGCCATGAAGCGAAGTCCCATCCGAATACAGGCAAAATTCCCTAGACGACAACTCCACAACCTTTCTTGCCCAAGCAGCCGAAGAGAGCGGAACCTTCTTCTTGAAGTCCAACTCAAACTTACCACCTCCTTCCGCCATCCCAAAAACGACCACAGCCTTTGCCTCGGCAGACTCATACCTCAGAGACGAAATAGCTCCAATCCAGTCATAGAGGCTGTCGCCACCCAATAGCTCATCCTGAATAAAGAACCGCAAATCCCCAAGCAGCCGACCACCAGCCTCTCTCAAAACGCCTTCAATATCGGCGTCTTCAATTTGACTTCTAAATCCCCCACTCTCTTTTCGGGCCTCATTCTCGATCCGACCAAGCAATGCTCTCGAAACCGCCTTGAGCATCGACCCCCCGCGCACACTCCAGTCCTCCGAGGCTACGTCGCCCAAGTGAGGACACTTGACAACATCATCAACCCGCATCTCTAAGACAAATATGACCTCATGCATCGCAACGGGCACTGCACTCGAAACAAGCGAAACTGTCTTCGCAGCCACGCCCTGACTTCGCACATCTTCCATTAGAGCCGAACGTAAAAACCATCCGCTCTCTGATTCACGAACCAGCCATATGCTCATCGCCATTTCTTTGGAACTCTCATCAGCCTTAGCGCGTGCGCGCTCGCGCAAATCATGAGGATCAACCACCCACTTCATGCGGGGGTCCCGAACAACAACTGGCTCGCGTTTATATTTTTCTTCGTCCCACCGAGAAACAGCAACAAAACCCAACAACGGAATATGCTCGACACCTAAATGATGAAATGTCCGCCGGACCAGCGTCCTAGCTTTGGTTAAGAAATCATCCTGAAAGTACCAAACCTTTTCCTGTCCATCGGAATTCGACACTTAAACCCCCATGCAAGCGCCAGTTTGTTCCCACAAATCACGTTGTCGTTGGAACCAAGCTTAGCCGAAGTCTTCTGAGGCCTGCGAGGCCTCCCCTGTCCCTAAATACTGGCCGGGAAGCGGCAAGGGGTACCCCTGACGACTTGGGTCTGGACGAAGTCCGGCCAGCTCACGCCATTCGTCATAGCTGAATGCTTCCGGCATGGTGCCCATGACACGGAGTTGGTGCTCGCGGTCCGCAGGGACAGGGCTGTCGTAGTCGAGGATAGCCCCTTCATCGCCCAGCAGCGGCATCAGCCGCATCTGGTACTCGGTGCGCAGGAACTCCATGCGAGGGAGCGTCGCCTGCTCGGCAAGGTTCTCCCGCGCCGCGAAGGCCGTGGCCTTGTTGGAGCTGGAGATGTCCCCGACGATTTCGGGGGGCACCCGGAAGGTCATCCGGACGAAGTCCATCAGGAAGCGGCGCAGCTCCACGAGCTGCATGTCCTTGAAGCTCGTGTCGAGGCGCGCGAACGTCACCTTGCCGCTGGTAATGAGCAGCTTCCCCGCCTTGTCCGGCCCCTGGTGCTCGCGCGCCAGCGACTCCTTGAACGCCTTCGCGCCCGCGCTGTTCGCATCGGACAGGCCCTCAATCGAAGCGATGGCAGGCGGCAGCATGTTGTTCCAGAAGGACGTCTTGAGGAACCGGGCCACGTACTCGTCGGTATCCAGCTCGTCTCCCAGCGCATAGGCCGGACCGATGCCGCGCCCCAGCGGGTCCTCCGGGTCCAAGCTGCGCAGATGCAACACGTCGCTGGCCGGAATCTCTCGCGACACCTTGCCCACCGTCACCGTGTACGTGCGTTGCTCGCGCGGCACGTCCAACGCGGGCAGCCGCGTGACAGTGCTCGGGGGCACCGGCCAGAAACCCACCGGCACACCGCCAACGCGCTCCAGCACCAGGAACGCCTCGCCCACCAAATCGAGGTACACCTGAACGAGCTTCGTCACCGAGCGGCCGGTGAGATGGTCGTTCGGGTCCGAGAGCAGCTTGAGGACGGGATGGTCCGGAACCTCCTGGGCCTCGCCGGCCTCCAGCATGGCTTTCAGCCGCCCAGTCCGGACCTCGCGCGTCGCGCTTCGCAGCGCGTAGTCCTTCACGGGATGCCCGTCCTTCTGGACACGCCGGTAGACGCGCCACTGCACGCCCGCCACCGAGTCGGCCACCACGTCCACACACGCGCGCAACCACGGCATCTCACGGTACGAGGCAAGGAGCTGCGCTGTCCCTCGACGCGGCGGTGCCTGCTGCCAGCGCACCAGCTCCAGCCCCGTCCCCTTGCGCGGCTCACGACTCACCGCCGCCTTCATCCGTCCCCAGAAGCCCATTGCCACCCTCACAGACAGAAGAAGGAATCCGCGAACACCAGCTCGTGGACGCCCCACAACAGGGCATCCACGCGGTCATCGCGGCGACCGTTGATGCCGCTGAACTTGGAGAGCTGGGACTCGAGCTTCGCGAAGGTGCCCACCAGCTCGATGCGCCCCGTCTCGGCCAGAGCGCTCACCGGTTCGGCGCGCTTGGACTTGGCCTCGCGGGCGCGGACGGGCTTCACGTTGACGTGGACGCCCATCTCAGAGGCCACTGTCTGAATCGTCGTCTCGACCATCTCCCCGCCCGAGTTCACCTCGGCCACAAGAGCGTCACATCCGAAGGCAAGGTACTCGCGGATTGCGGCGGCGGCCCACTCGCGCGGCGAGCCCCGGAGGCTGGCGTCCTTGAGCACCGAGACGCGCTTGAGTGACGCGCCGTCCGTCCCGACAAGCGGACTGTTTCTCACGCCCTGGACGATGATGCCTGTCTCGTCCGAGCCCGTCTCGCTGGTAGGCGCAGGGTCCACGGAGACGATGCGCCTATCCAACGCCCGCGCGTACTCGTGAGCGTCCGCCTCCACCCTGCCCCACCGCGCCGAGCCGAAGATGGCCCCCGGCACGTCCATCAGCAGCCTGCCGAGGACTTCCTGTTGGCCCCAGCGGGTGTGCATGAGGGCCTTCATGGTGGCCACGGCACTGGGCGCCAGGTTGGCGCGGTTGGCCAAAGAGGAACCCGTCCGCAGCACCACGCCAGGCCGAAGCGCCTTCGTCTCCGCGTCGGAGAAGAGAAGCTCTTCCAGCTTCCGCAACGGGCGGGGCGTGCCGGTGAGAAGGAGCTGGGGCGGGTTCGCAGCGGTGCCGATGCGCAGCACCATGGGGAGCTGGTCCAGAGCCGCCATCTCATGCTTCCACGAGGCCGGCTCATCGCCCCAGGCCCAGCCGCAGTTGGGCCCGCGCAGCCGGTCCGGCTTATCCGCCGAGTAGCAGATGGCATAGACGCCGTTGGGCCACGTCACGCGCCGCTTGCTGGGCTCATACACGGGCATGAACCACGGGGGCGACAAGGCGAGGATGCCGCTGGAGCCGCGAATCATGGTGTCGCGCACGTCCGCTGCCGTGGGGCCGATGAGCGCTCCAATCGTCTTCGCCTCGCGGGCCTTCTGAATCACCCAGCGCGCGCCGCTCCACGTCTTGCCGAAGCCTCGCCCGGCCAGGATGAAACACGTGGTGAACGAGGCCGGCGGCATCTGTTCGCGACGCGCCCAAAAGTCCAAGTCATGAACGAGCGTCTCCACCTCGGGATGGGTGAGCCGACCGAAGAGCCGCGCGAGGCCCTGACGGGTGCGAGCCTGTTTCACGAGGAATGCGGCCGGGGACTCATCCGGAGCGAGCTGGTCCACGAGCACCGAGAAGCGCGAACACCGAGTGTCACGAGACATGGCCGTCCCCTTCGTCCGTGTCGGTGGCGCTGGAGGCGCTCGCCTCGGGCTCGGGCTCGTCCGGGAGGAAGCGGCCCAGGCGCTCCATCAGCAGTTCGCGGAGGGCCTTCTCGTCGGCGGCCTTGTCCTCGGGCGCCTGCACCTCGACGTTGTCGCGTCTCCCGTAGAGGTCGGGAAAGCGCCGCGACAGCAACCACTGGACGTGCTTGGGGTTGTGAGAGGCGGCGGCCTGGAGCATGTCCGTTGCCCCCGCCATGAACTTCGCTTCCGCCTCGTTCACCGAGAGGAAGAAGTCCCGGTACAGGCCGCGCTGTTCCCCGGCGCCTCGGTGATACCAGCGCGAGAGGGTGTGCTCCTCGACGCCCACGAGGCCGGCAACGGCGCGGCGGAACAGGCCACGCTCCAGGTGGGCGCAGATGTCAGCTTGCAGCTCAGGGGTGAGCTTCGTTGGACGAGCCATTCATCCCCTTCAATGGGGACGCTTTCCGCGACTGGTCCGGAGTTCTCTTCAAACTTTCATTCAGCGGGCCGAACAAAACCCGAAGGGGCCCTGGCGTTTTCTTGAAGTTTTTCAAGCGTGGGGGTCCGCCGAGCAAGGCAGGAACGGGCCCGCAGTCCAAAATCCGGACCCGGGGGGCTCGCTAAGTCCAGCTACAGGTTTCGCATGTAGGACAAGTTCTCACTGCGGGCCCATGGCGAGCCGTGCGTTGCACGCTGCGACGTCCGAGCAGAACACCCGCCAGACGCGCGAGAAGGCCCCGCCCTCGCTCGTTTCGGTGACGTCGAGCCTTCCCCTCCCCTTGCGCACCAGGAAGCCACAGAGGGCGCACCGGGCCGCGTACCTGTTGCGACGCAGCTCCGATGCCCTGTCCGCACACGCGAGGTGACGTGGGCCTGTCTCCAGCTCATAGGCGATTCGCTCGCCCTCCAGGATGGGCGCGCCACACGCCGCGCACGGCCCGCCCTTCCTGGCGACGAGCACCGGCACTACAGGAGCCTCCCGCTCAACCGCGCGCGCAGCTCGTCATGGGCCTGGGCCAGCAGCTCGTCGACACGCCGCCGGGACATCCCCCACCGCGTAGCCACGGCCCGCGTCCCCTCGCGTGGCATACCGATGCCATAGATGCGGGAGAGCAGCTCCTCTTGCTGGGGCTCCAGCTCCGCGAGAGCACGTTGCACCAGGACAGACCGCTCATGCGCGATGAGGACGGACACAAGGCCGTCTGCCTCGCGGGCTCGTCTCTCGTCATTCTTCCGAGTCGCGGACGTGGAGAGCCCCTGCTCTGGCGCGTCTCGGCTGATGAGGTCCACGGCCTGCTGCCACTTGCCCTTGCCGCGCTGGGCACGGTCCGGCAGACACACGTCCGCTCGGTGCAAGCGGATTTGGTCCATGATGGCTCGGTGGGCTCGCCACTTCACCCACGTCGCGAAGCTCTGCTCTCCGCGCTTCGAGCGCTGATACGTATCAACCGCCTTCACGGCCTCCATCGCCGCGACTTGGACGAGGTCTTCCCGCGACAGGGAGCCTCTCGACTTGTCGAAATCGCACGCGAGCTTGCGCAGCTCGGGCATCAGCACTTCCATCAACTGGCTGGAGTACTCGCGCTCGGACTGCGCGTCGCCTGAAGCCCGGCACCCGCGAATCGCCAGCACCAGCGTATCAATCCACTCCCGCGACTCGCGTGGACCACGCCCACCACTCACAGACTGCGCGTCTCCCCGGGAAGACGCTTGTTTCACCGGACCTCTACCGCACAGCATGACTGCCCCCTGCGACTCGCCTCGTTGTGAAACACTCAAGGAACAAAGAATCCGAAGGGGAAGGCATCGCCAAGCAAGGCGCCTGCCAGTTCACACTGAGAACAATGGCTCGTGCTGCGAGCAACACCACGGCGAGCGAATGAAACGCCCGCACGAGCGGCATGCCGCACCCGACGACGAGGGGGACTCGCAGGACGCAACGTAGCGCCCGTCTCTGACACGAAGTCGCAACCATGCTGGAGAGGACAAAGCCCATGTCCCTTTCTTTTATGGGGACACTTTCCGCGAGTGGCTCAGGCCGCATGCGGATTCCTCGGCGGCAGAGGTCACCAACAAGGAGTCACTGTCACTAACTCTTCTCAATAAGGGATGTAGAAAAGTTGAGGTATCAGAGGACATGACAAAGACACACTGGAGTAGTTCTAGAGAACAGATGGAGCGGAGCTAGTGACGGGGACACCCTTCGATCGGGGCATGCCGAGACGCGGGAAATGAGCCCTGGCTGGGCCAGTCGCGGAAAGTGTCCCCATAAGTAAGTGCGTGAGCCTGCGATCTAGTCAGAGTCCTGCCGGAAGTGCCGCCCCTGTCGTCGGAGACACCCGCGTCCAAGTCGCCTTCTTCGATGGCGTCCAGGACAACAGACCCCAGTCCCAGGTGGTGACATGGGACGAGTTGATACAGTTGCTCACCACACATGCTGTGACGGCCTGCGCCCCGTGCGTCGGCCACAGGTGCCCCACGAAGCTGTCTCAACGGGCCTGGGCACCCGTCGACATCGGCCTGCTCCGCAAGGATGCCGAGGTCCGCTCTGTCACGGCAGCTGTCTTCGATTTGGACGGAGTGTCCACGGAGCAGACTGTCCGAGCCTCGGAGAAACTCGAAGGATACGCGGCGGTTGTCCACACCACCCATGGGCACCGCCCCGGCCACACCAGTCTACGCATCGTCGTCCCGCTCACGCGCCCAGTCCTGCCCGCCGAATGGCCGCGCGTGCGGGAAGCAGCGGAGCGACTGCTGGAGATGCCGGCGGACCCGAACACGCGGAACCTGTCGCGCATCTACTTCCTGCCTAACCACTCGGGTGAACACGAGGCCATCACCAACGTTAGCGAGGGCCGCGCGCTCGACGTCGACGCGTTGCTTGGCTCGGTGCGCCAAACACCGGCCGTCCCTGCCACTCCCTCCATCCCCATGCCCTCGGTGGAGTCGGGCTCGGCGGACCTCTACGCTCTGCGCGCCAAGCTGCGCCGCGTCCGCAAGCCCGAGCACAGCGCGCTCATTCGCCGCGTGCTGTCTGGAGAGCCTCTTGCCGAGGTGGGCATGCAGGACAACACGCTCAACACCCTCATGTCCTGCGTGGCTCACGTGCTGCCACCAGCCACACCCGAGGAGGCCATCCTGGAGGTGCTCCGTCCCTGCTTTGCGGCAACGGCATGGGGCGAGGGCACGGCGCATCTCTGCGAGGAGGCCCTCCTCAAGCTGCGTCGACACCGCGAGCGCCGCGTCCAGGGGGATGCCAAACGCGTCGCGGACAACCAGGCATTGTGGACCTCACTTCAAGGCAGACCGAAAACCGAGACGCCGGTATCCCATCAGGGGGACGCATCTACAGCTCCCGAAGAGGACTGGACGCGCGCGCTTCTCTCATACGAGACGAAGGACGGTAGGCGCCTCAAGAACAACGAGGCCAACCTCTTCACAATCCTGACGCTCTCTCCCGAGTGGCGAGACACCATCCGCTTCAACGAAGTGACGAAACACATGGAGTACGCGGGCGGCCCACTGGCGGACGACACGCCCGTTGACGAGCTAGACGGCCGCATCGCCTATTGGATTCAGAAAAGCGAGTACGGCCGCCTCGGCATGGACCCTCGTCCCGCTCATGTCCGGGAAGTGCTTCGGCAGGTTGCCTCAGAGAATGCGTATGACCCTCTGCGCGAGTACCTGGAGGGCCTCGTCTGGGACGGAGTTCCTCGCGCGGACTCTATGTTGGAGCGCTACTTCGGCGCCGAGGGCGATGCCGAGCACCTGCGCACCATCAGCGGCAAGTGGCTCATCAGCGCCGTGGCCCGCGCGTTGGAGCCGGGCTGCAAGGTGGACACGGTACTCATCCTCGAAGGGCCCCAAGGCATCCGGAAGTCCACGGCCTTCCGAGTCCTCGCGGGAGAGTGGTTCTGCGATGCCCCCATCAACATCCGTGACAAGGACAGCACCTCCCTCGCGGGCCGGAACTTCCTCATCGAGCTTGCCGAGGTGACGACGCTGCGCGCGTCCGAGGCGGAAGACCTCAAAGCCTTCATCTCGCGCAACGAGGACACCTTCCGTCCGCCCTATGGTCGCGTCACGGTGAAGACGCCGCGCCGTTGCGTCTTCGTCGGGACCACGAACTCGTCCGAGTACCTGCGCGCGGATTCGAGCGGCTACCGGCGGTGGTGGCCCGTCAAGTGCACCCACATCGACATCGCGGGCCTGAAGCGCGACAGGGGCCAGCTATGGGCCGAAGCCGTGGTGCGCTTCCTGAGGGGCGAGGAGTGGTGGCTCGAAGAGAAGCAAGCCCAGCGCGCGGAGCTGCATGCCCAGGAGCGCAGTGAGTCCAACGGAGGCCCGGACGACACGATTCTCCAGTGGGTGTTGAGCTTGCCGCCCGAGAAGCGCAACGAGGTGACGACGGAGCTGGTTGCCCGCGACGCGCTACTCCTCACCACGCCTGGGCAGATTCCGCGCGGCGTCCGCCTCGACATTGGCCGCGCACTGCGGCGACTGGGCTTCCAGCGCACCCAGCGGCGGATTGCCGGCATCCAGACGTGGGTCTACCTGCCGCCGGAGAACATCCGAATCGCGCCCCAGCAACTGGGTCCCGGCGCACCCCGCGCATTGTCCGTCCTAGCACCATCAAAGGTGATGAAGCCGTGACTCAAGTCAACGATGCGCGAAAGACCCTTCCTGTCCGGGATAGGTCCACGCCATGGCAATAGCCGTTGAACGAGGACTACGAGTCGAATCGACAGTAAGATACCAAACATGAACCGTCTATTCGCCACCGTTGCGCTCGGAATCTTCATCACATGGGCAGCCTACGCATTCGCGATGAAGCACATCGAATCACTCAACAACACTGGATGGCCAGGCACATTCGGCGACAGCTTCGGCGCGCTCAACACTCTATTTACAGGGCTCGCATTCGCCGGCCTCATCGCCTCCCTATCGCTACAAAGGACTGAACTCGCCCTACAGCGAAAAGAACTCAAGCAGCAGAGAGAGGTTCTCGAAGCTCAAAGTCGCGAACTGTCAGCACAAGCCGAGGCGATGAAGCGCTCCGCAGAAGCACAAGAAAGAACCGCGAAGGCCCAAGAGCAAGCAGCTAAAGCACAAGTCCGAAGCGCAACGATTGCCGCAAAAGCCGAGCAGCTAAAGGCCCTCGACGCAACCCTCGCCTCAATAGGCACATCCAGCTCCGGCCATAAGTCCAAGATATTCATTGACACCAAGGAAGCGCGCCTGAGGCTGATCGCCGAGATCATTCAAATGGCAGACGCAGTTGACTAGGTCGCCCTCCAGATACTGGGCACCAGGAACTCCACTCCTCGAATCGCCGCACACCGTTCGCAACACCGAAACTCGCATTTCGCAGCTAAGAAACCGCGTTGGAGTGAACCACTCGCGGAAAGCGTCCCCATTGAAGAGAGTGTGGACGCTCCTGCACATCAGCCCGTCGAAAGCCCCCGTCGCCGCGCCGTGGACGGCGGCGTCCTCAACTTCCTCTCTGTCTCGCAGCTGAAGCAATTCAGCCTGTGTCCGCGCCGCTGGCACTTCGCCAAGGTGCTGCGTTTGCCCGAGCCCGAGACGAAGGCGCAAGCCCTGGGCATTGAGGGGCACGCGCAACTGGAGCACTACCTCCGCACGGGCGAGGATGTCCTGGGCGACGTTGCGCGGGCGGGGCGCCATCTGCTTCCAGCTCCGGGCGCGGACCTCCTGGTTGAAGAGTCCTTCGGCACGCCCTCACCCCTCTCAGCGGATGGTGTCCCGTTCATCGGGCACATCGACCTCATCAACCCGCGCCGACTCGCGGAAGGCGTGCTGCGCGTCACGGACCACAAGTTCTCTTCCAACGTGGCGCGCTACGGGGCGACGCCCACGCAGCTGGCCGACGCGAGCACCGAGGCCGGATTGCAGATGGTTGGCTACGGCGTCTGGGCGGCCCTCTCCGACGCGCGCTTCCCAGGTGTCCGCGTGCTGGAGCTGGAGCACCTCTACTTCCAGACGCGCGGCGCGAAGCGTGCAGCGAGCGTGTTGGCCTCGGTGAGCGTCGAGCACGTCACGCGCGAGTGGACAGAGAAGGTCGTCCCCATGGTGCGCCGCATGCGCGAGGTGGCCCGCGCCACGCGCACCGCCGACGCGCCGCCCAACTTCGGCGCCTGCGAGAAGTACGGCGGGTGCCCCTTCAAAGCGCAGTGCCTTTCAGGAGAACGCACCATGTCCCTGTTGAACCGCGTCATTCCCAAGCCTCAGTCCCCCGACACCGTCGCGCAACTCCCGCTCACCGTGCCCCACCAGGTCATCCCCGTGCCGCTCGGGACGTGCGACAGGTGCGGCGAGACGCTGACGCCGGAGAACACCAGCAAGCTCCGTTCGGGTGACGTGCTGCATGTGTCCTGCCCTGGTGCCGAGGTGGCCGCCGTGCTGCCCCCGGACGCGCCGCCTGCATCGCCCACCATCGCAACGGACGCCGCGCCGAAGCGCCGTGGACGCAAGCCGAAGGTCCTGGACGTCCCGGTCGCCACGCCGCGCGTCGAGCACGAGGAGCCCGCCAACAGCTCACCGGCTGCGCCGAGTCCCCAGGGAGAGCGCCTGCGCCTCTTCGTGGACTGCATTCCCAACATGCCCGCGGAATCGCTGTCCGAGTACGTGGCCAAGGTGGCCGCCCAGGTGAGCGAGGCCGGCGGCGTGGCGGACCTGCGCTTCGCTGGAGCGGAGAGCACGCTGGGCTTCGGCAGGTGGAAGGGAGCGCTCTCCATGGCCATCCGCAACGCGCCGCCCGCGCCGGGAGCTTACGCGGCCCTCGGCCTCGCCCACTCGGAGCTGCTGCAACTCGCCGTCGAGGCCCTGGAGCCCTTGTGCGGCCCTGGTGACTTCGTGCGCGGTGCTCGCTGAAGGGAGTGGGGATGCGGCTTCTTGAACGACTGGGCGTCACGCACACGCCCGCGAGCCCCCCGCCGCTCGTGGAGCGTGCTCCGGTCTACGGGCGCTCTCCCGTGGGCTACTCGGCGGACCTCGGCCGCATCCTCGCCTTGCCTCGGCGGGATCTTGCCACCGCGTACACCTCGGCGGACATCGAGGCCCTGGAGGCCCAGCTACGCGCGCCACCCGGCCCGTGTAGCTGCGCGAGCATGTCCCCGCTGCGCCCGTGCCCTACGCGGTTGCGTCGAGTGCAAGCGCAAGCGCTCCTGGAAGCCTCACGCGTCGGCGGGCTCCTCGCGCCCATCGGCACCGGCCACGGCAAGGAGCTGACAACCTTCCTCATGCCCATGGTGATGCCGGGCTGCCGCGTGGCCGTCCTCTTCATCCCCGCCAACCTCCTGCCCCAGTTCCAAGTCGAGTGGAGCTACTACGGCGCGCACTGGCGGCTTCCCAACCTCGCGGGCGGCAGGTGGTTCCGCGTCGGCCTGCCGGTGCTCCACGTCGTCTCGTACAACAAGCTCTCCAGCCAGGAAGCAACGAACCTCCTGGAGCGCATCCGCCCGGACCTCGTCATTCTCAACGAGGCGCACAACCTCAAGGACCCGAAGTCAACGCGCACGGGCCGATTCCTCCGCTACTTCGAGGAGCACCCACGGACGCGCCTCGTGGCGCTCTCCGGCACCTTCGCGTCCAAGAGCATCAAGGACTACGCGCACCTCTCACGCCTGGCGCTCGGTGAGGGCTCGCCCTTGCCGCTCGCACACCACGTCATCGAGGAGTGGGGAACGGCCCTGGACCCAGGCAAGGTCGTGGCGCCTCCTGGCGAGTTGGAGCAGCTGTGCGAGCAAGGAGAACACGTGCGCGAGGGGTTCCAGCGCCGCCGCAACGCGACGCGCGGAGTGGTGGCCACGGAAGAGAGCGCGCTGGACAAGCCTCTCATCATCCGAGAGCGCCACATCAGGCCCGTACCCACGCAAATCCTCGCCCTCATCGAGCTGGCGCACGCGGGCGAGCGTCCGGACGGAGAGCAATTCCAGGAGCAGCTCCAGGCCGTGGCCTGCGCGCGGCAGTTGTCCGCCGGCTTCTTTCATCGCTGGCGCTACCCGAGGGGCGAGCCTCCAGAGCTGATTGAAAAGTGGTTCGCGCGACGGAAGGCATGGAACAAGGAAGTCTGGGAGGAACTCAAGGGCGAGCGTCGCGAGCACCTGGACTCGCCTGGGCTTCTCACCAAGGCTGCCATCCGCGCGCATCTGACGCCGCCCTACAACGGTGACAAGCCCGTCTGGCACGCAGGGACGTGGCCGGAGTGGGCGGAGATTCATGCCGCCGTGCAGCCCGAGCCCCAGGCCGTCTGGGTGTCGGACTTTCTCGTGAAGGACGCAGCGGAATGGGCGCGCTCGCGGGTGGGAATCGTCTGGGTTGAGTACCCGGAGCTGGGGGAGCGCATCGCCAAGGCGGCGGGCGTACCTTTCTACGGCGGGGGTAAGACTGCGTCCGAGTCCATCCTCCGGGAGACAGGGAAGCGCTCCGTAGTGGCGAGCATCAAGGCGCACGCTACGGGGAAGAACCTCCAGCAGTTCTCCCGAAACCTCGTGGTGACACCGCCCGCAGACGGCGCCACCTGGGAACAACTGCTCGCGCGCACGCATCGCCCCGGTCAGCAGGCGCCCTGCGTCGAGGTGGACGTGTGCCTGCACACTCAGGACTTCGCAGATGCGTTCGCCACGGCTCGTGAGCGAGCTCGATTCATCCAGGAGACGGATGGGCAGCCGCAGAAGCTCCTAATACCCCCAGAATCGCTACTGTCGCACACCACCCGGGTCATTCCCGACTCAATCAAGAAATGGTAGCTCAAATGAACGCGCACAGACCCAGCGGATTGCTCCGTGTAGACTCCGCAACCAACAGCCTGCGTAGAATGCGGAAGCAACGGGGGTTTCGAATGACGATTAAGCCGGACCGACTACGTTTGGCACTTCAAGAACTCGGCGCAGATGCGGGCTTCGAGTTTGAAGTGTTTGCCAATCGCTTTCTAGCCAGCGACTTTCCAGATCTGCGCCCTGTAGGCGGCATTCACGATGGCGGGCGCGATGCATTCCTTCATCAAAGCACCGAACTTCCCGACGTCTTCGTCCAACATTCAGTAACTCAAGATTGGATCAAGAAAATAAACAGCACAGTCAAAACATTACAGGAAAATGGCCACACGGTACGAGAATTAATCTACTGCACCAATCAAGAGATTCAAAAAAGGACCGATGATCTCAAGAAGACGCTCAGACAAAAGAAAATAACACTCGACATCAGAGATCAAGGCTATTTCACAACATTCTGCAACACAAACACAGACCGTTCAGCAGCTTCGGAAGATTTGGCAAGAAAGTTCGTCGACCCCCTCCTCCGCAGCAAGGGCGTGCCCTCCAGTTCCTCAACTGAACTAACTTCTGAGGAAGAGCGCGTAGCCCTTGTCTATCTTCAACTGGAGATCCAAACCAAAGATCCCTCGAAAGCCCTCACCAAATTCAGCTACGATACGCTAATTATCCATACACTCCGAGATTCAACCCCAGAAGCCCCGATTCCTCGTGCCAAACTCTACGACTCCCTTATACGGCTGATGCATAGAGCCGACCACGCGCGAGTGCGCATAATGATCGACAACGCATTGAAGCGCCTCACGGAAAGAGGCGTCATCAAACACCACATGAAAGATAGCGCATACACACTATCACACACTCAGCGCACCGAAATTAAATCACGCATCGAGCAGATGCTGGTTCAGAAGAACATAGTCGAGCATGAAGTCTCCGAGAGAGCCAAAGAACTCAAGGAGACCCTGGAGCTTGACTACGACTTCGACCCACAACAGATTGCCCGCGACGCCCTGACCGTAACGGATCACCTTATCGCAACCCAGGGCCGGCTCTCTGCGCTAACATTTATCGGGCGGCCCGGCGTCTACTATTCACGACCAGAATCGGCTGCCCAAGCAGCCAAACACATTTCCGAGAAATCCCCCTCGGTGCTCTTGTCGCTCCCTTCGCTCGGCGTCGACAAGTTTCTAGACTTAATACCTCCTCTCGTAGACTCAATCATCCGCAATCCGACCCCAGCAATAAGCCACCGTCTAAACGAAGCCGCTGACGCTTACTGTCTACTTTTTTCGCTGCGCGAGACAGGCGAAACACAGAATGCCCTAGAGAAGCTATTCCACGGCGTGAAGCTATGGATTGACACAAACATCCTAGTCCCATGCTTGGCCGAACAACTACTTCCTGAAGAGCAACGGCGAATGACTAACCTCCTGACGCTGACCGCACGCTCAGGAATTGAACTCCTAATTGGGGACGATGTCCTCAATGAGCTTGAGACGCACCTTGAGCGCCTACGCTACGCATTTCCTCGTAGATTCGCGAATCCGGCAAACACGCTCTCCGTCGCTCAATCCGCATACGCACAACCGCTTCTGGTTTCATCGTTTTTGGCCGCGACCAAACCGGCAAGATTTACGAGCTTCGACGAATTTATCGACACTTTCATGGGGCAAGGAAATCCGAAACAGGATCTCATTGACTTCCTAAAGCACGAACTGTCGATAGAATACAAACCTCTCGACCAAGACATGACCGACGCAGCAAGCCAGCCGGAGGTCGGGACACTCTTTGCCCAATGGAGTGAACAAAAAAAACAGAAGCCCTGGATGGACGACCAAGCATTTGCTCGACTAGTGCTTCATGACACGCGCTCATACCTCTTGGTTGAAAAACTCCGCGCGAGCGACAAATCTAGCGATGTCAAGTATGGATACCTATGGTGGTGGCTCACTCTTGATGGCGTCGCTTATCGTGTCGACGCAGAAAGACGCAAACATCGAGGAGTCCCTATCTGCATTGGCCCTGATTTCTTTCTGCGTTACCTTTCTGTTAGACCAAAATCAGCAGACGAGCATCGACGAATTCGCGACCTTCTCCCTGTTTCTGTTGAGATGGCTGCGCTTGGCTACATCCCCTCGGAACTCCGAGCCGAAGCTGAGAAGCTATTCGAAACGACTCAAAACCTTCCAGAGTATCTGCGACGTCGGAAGCTCCGCGACTTGGCTAATCAAGCAATCGCTGGGAGAGGGGATTTCGAAGCGAGAAATTCTCCGGACACAAAGCGGGCAAAAAAGTAGGACCCTAATTGCGATGCGATACGCCAGCTTCGCTGCCATTCTGACTCTCCCGTCCTTATCCTGAGCCACTTTCGGAAAGCGTCCCCATAAAGGGGGGTGAGGACGTCCTTTCGGCGTCCCTCCACCTGACTGGGGACAAGGGACATGAGCAACGCAGCACTCGCACGAATCGCCACCGCCCAGGCCGCCCTCGGCGCGCAGTACCTCAAGGCAGGCCGCTACCGCCTGGAGGTGCAGTCCATCCGCACGAAGGACGGCTTCAAGGGCCTGTCCGCCATCGCTGAAGTGAAGGTGGTGACGTCGGAGCGGACCCAGCCCAACACCGAGCCCACGCGGCCCGGCCTCGTCACCAGCTACGTGGAGAATCTCTCCGACGCGAAGAAGAACGGCGGCGGGCGCTTCAAGGCGTTCCTCATGGCCCTGGCCGGTGCCGAGGAGCACGAAGTCTCTCCGGACTTCATCGCCAAGTTCACCGAAGCGAAGCAGGCCGGCGCCTTCCTCCTGGTGGATTGCGACGTCTTCCCCAAGACGCTCCCGGAGAAGGACGGCAGGCCCGGCAAGGTCATCGAGGGCTACCGCTGGAGCAACGTGAGCCCCACGGACGCGGAGCTGGCCGACATCGAGTCCAATCGCGCCACCGCGAAGCTCCCGCCGCTCGCTGACGCTCTGGGCTGACGTCCTCTCCACCTCTGGAACTCCTGGCGCTCTCCCTTAGGGCGCCACGGCTGGCCCACGTCACGGGCCTTTCGGTGTTGTGCCTGTCCTCTTCAGCTTCGACACCGAGACGTACCCGATTCAACCCGGTCTCCTGGCGCCTCCGCTCGTCTGCGCCTCCATCGCCCTGGACGCGGCTGGAAGCGAGCAGCTCCTTTCCGTCGCTCAGGCCCGCGCGTGGTTCCGTGAGGCCCTCCGCGCTTCTGACGTCGAACTGACGGGCGCCAATCTCCCGTACGACCTGGGCATCATGTGCGCGGACGACCCTCGACTGGTGGACGACGTATTCGCCGCCGCCGAGGCGGGCCGACTCCATGACGTGGCCATCCGCGAAGCCCTCTTGGACATTGCCCGGGGACTCCATGGCGTGGACCCTGAGACGGGCCGCCCACTCGGAGATGACGAGGGCGCTCGCTACCCGCTGGCCCTCCTGGTGAGGCGACACCTCGGCCTCGACATCGGCGCCGACAAGCACGCCCCCGACGCATGGCGCCTTCGTTACGGGGAGCTGGATGGCGTGCCGCTGGAACAGTGGCCCGAGGGCGCCTTGAAGTACCCTCTACGCGACGCGCGCTTCACGCTGGACATCCACCTCTCCCAAGAGCGCGCCGCGTCAAGCATCCCCAACGGTGGCAACCTCCACGCCGAAGAGGACCAGGTCCGCGCCGCCCTCGCTCTGCACTTCGCCTCCGTGTGGGGACTGCGCACCCATGCCGGACGCGTCGAGCAGCTGCGCCGCCGCGTCGAGCAAGAGTGGAAGGCCAACCGCGCGCACTTCCAGGCCGCCGGCATCTTCCGCCCCAACGGCACCAAGGACTCCAAGCGCCTCGCCCAGTTTGTCACCACCGCCTACAACGGCTCGCCTCCCGTCACCCCGCCATCCTCCCGCTTCCCCGAGGGACAGGTGGCCACGGACCGCGACACGCTTCTGGACTCGGGCGACACGGTGCTGGAGGAGCTGGGCAAGGCCGGCAAGGTGGACAAGTACCGCTCCACCTACCTGGGCAAGCTGGAGGCCGGCACCACCACGCCCCTCAACCCGCGTTTCAACGTGCTGGTGTCCACGACGCGCGTCTCCAGCGACTACCAGCAGCTTCCCCAGCGCGGGGGAGTGCGCGAGTGCCACGAGGCCCGCCCTGGCTTCGTCTTCTGCTCCGTGGACTACGGCGGCCTGGAGCTGCGCACCATGGCCCAGCGTGCCATCTGGGACGTGGGCTACTCGCGGATGGCGGATGCGCTGCTGGCCAAAGAAGACGTCCACACCTCGGCGGCGGCCACCTTCCTGGGGGAGAGCTACGACGCACTCCTGCCGCGCGTGAAGGCCAAGGAGGCAACGGCCACATCCTTCCGCTCCCTCGCCAAAATCTTCAACTTCGGCAAAGGCGGGGGCCTCGGAGCCGGCGGCATGGCGTACCACGCACGCGCCAAGGACGGCGTCCGGTTCTGTCTGCTGGCGAAAGTGTCGGACACGTGCGGCATGGAGCGCGTCCCCGTGCGCGTCCAGGGCAAGGTGAAGATGGTCTGCGCCGCGTGCGTCGAGGTGTCGCGCCGCTACGGAGACAGGTGGCTCGACGCGTGGCCCGAGCAACGCGTCCTCTTCGGCCGCGCCAGCGCTCTCACGCGCAACGACCAGCTCGTGGACGTCATGATTCCGGGCGCCAACATCCTCCGGGGAGGATGCAGCTACACGCAGTGGCTCAACACGCCCTTCCAGGGACTCGGTGCCGTGGGCGCAAAGCTGGCGACCTGGCGCGTGTCTCGGGAGATGTACGCGGACCGTCGCTCTCCTCTCTGGGGCTCGCGCCTCGTCCTCATGGTGCATGACGAGTTGGTGGCGGAGCTGCGCGCGGACTGCCCCAACCGGCTCCACGGTGCCGCCGAGCGCATGGCGGAACTCATGCGTCAGGCGATGCGTGAGGTGACGCCAGACCTCGCGGGTGCCATCGAAGCCGAGCCAGCCCTCTCGCGCGTGCTCTCAAAGGACGCGGCCACGGTGAGGGACAGCACGGGGCGTCTCCTGGTGTGGGAGCCAGACGCGAAGAAGGCGGCGTGAACCAGTCGCGGAAAGTGTCCCCATTCAAGAAGGAGTGAGCACAACACCTCCTTCCGAGAATCCCCCCGCGCATCGCGCCGCGAAGTTCGCCTCCATCGACCCTGGCCTTCGGCATTGCGGTGTCGCCCTGTTCGACGTGCCGGTGGACGGACGCGCGACACTCCTGGCCGCTGGGTTGCCGAAGAATCCCGAGCGTCAGGACGGAGAGCTGTCGCTGGCGTCGTGGGCGTCCATGGCCTTCGCGGTCCGCGAGTGGCTCCGTCCCCGCGTGGGCGACGAGCCCTTCCAGCTCATCATCGAGATGCCCCGCGTCTACGCCGCCGCGCACCAGAAGGGCGACCAGAACGACCTCATCCAACTGGCCGGCGTCGTCGGCATGCTCGGCGGCTTCCTGCCGAACGTCGCCAGCCGTCGCAGCGTGTACCCGCGCGACTGGAAGGGCACCGTCGACGCGGACGCGTTCATCGAGCGCATCAAACAGCGACTCGACGCCGCCGAGCACCTGCGCGTCGAGCTGCCCAGCGCCGCCACCCTCCATCACAACATCTGGGACGCCATCGGCATCGGGCTTCACACCCTCGGTCGCCTCGCTCCCCGCCGCGTCTACCCGAGGTAGCCATGTCCGAGCCCATCTCCAACAGCTCGGAGGACACACCTACGTTTCTCACCGTGGACGAGGCCGCCGCTTTGCTGCGCGTAAACCGGAAGACGCTCTACGAGGCCATCCGGCTCGGTCAGGTGCCAGGAGTCGTACGCATCGGAAAAGCACTCCGTATTCGGCGGGATGCCCTGGTAACGTGGCCCTCGGGTAAGGGCCGTGATTCTGCGCTTGGGAGTAGACGATGAGCGTCAGATTGCGGAAGTGGACGACGAAGGAAGGGAAGTCAGAGGAGGCGTGGCAAGTGGACTTCGTGTATCAGCACGCGGACGGACAGAAACAGCGAGTCGTGAAGTTCTCGCCCGTTCAGACCCGTCGGGGTGCTGAGGCATACGAACGCGACCTGCGCAACGCCCTACTCAACGGGACTTTCGGAAAGGAGAAGCCAGGGGAGGATAGCCCGCTCACGTTCGAGCAATTCACGCCACGCTTCCTCACCTACAGTGAGAACAACAACAAACACTCAAGCGTCGACAGCAAGCGACAAATTCTTAGAGACCATATCCTCCCATTCTTCGGGAAGATGGCTCTTGAGCGCATTGGTTCAGCGGAGACTGAGGACTTCAAGGCGCTCATGCGCAAGAAGAAGTCGGCGGCTCACAAGCTGAAGGAGTCCTCGTCAAAGCGAGCTATCCAGAAGCGGCTGAACAGAGCGCCCAAGCCCCTGAGCTTGAAGACCATCAACAATGTTCTGGCCGTGCTTCAAACGCTGCTGGCACTCGCGGAAGAGCAAGGAGCCATCCGGCAGGCGACGCGCGTGAAGCTCTTCAGGAAGCTACCGAAGCCTCCTTTCGACTTCCTGTCGTTTGAGGAAGCCGAACGTCTTCTCGCCGTTGCTGCGCCGGAATGGCGCGCCGTGCTGTTCGTCGCGATCAAGGCAGGTCTTCGGCAGGGAGAACTTATTGGGCTCCAGTGGAACGACCTGGACTTGCCGCGCAGCACGCTCCACGTCCGCCGAAGCATCTGGCGAGGGGTGGAGGGCTTGCCGAAGGGCGGTCGCGAGCGGTCGGTAGAGCTGCCTGTGTCCGTCGTGGATTGTCTCAAGGCCCACAGGCACCTTCGTGGTCGATTCGTCTTCTGCCAGGAGGACGGACAACCACTCACCAAAGGCAAGATGTCGGCACCGCTTCTCCGTGCACTTCGGGCAGCAGGCATCACCCGAGCAGTGGGCCAAATCGGTTGGCACGACCTGCGCCATACCTATGGCAGCCACCTCGCAATGAGAGGTGTCCCGCTGAAAGTGATTCAGGAGCTGATGGGGCATTCGACCATCGAAATGACGATGCGCTACGCCCACCTGAGTCCCGACGCCAGGAGAGATGCGGTCAACGTGCTGGACCGCCCGATTGCGCTGGCATGCGACATACGTGCAACACAAGCAGGTGCCCTTGCTAACCACCCGTAAAGACTGAGCAAAGAAGTGCACGAGCCGGGAATCGAACCCGGACGGCCCTTTCGGGCCAGCGGATTTTAAGTCCGCTGCGTCTGCCAGTTCCGCCACTCGTGCGCCAGGAGTTCCGGCACCTTACCTCGCCCCACCCCGCTTTGCATCCCGGTGCAGGCGCCCTGAACCCCTTGCTACCCAAATTCCCCAGCAAGGTGAAGCAGATCATTCCCAGTGCAGCCACTCCTCCCTGCAAACCGGGAGGAGCACCACGGAAGCAGGGTCAGTTCCCTCCCACCGTCGCCCTGCCATTCAGGTACGTCTGAATCACCGGAATCCGGCTGATCTGCGTGGGGGCTCCGCCCCGGGCCTTGTCGTAGTCCAGCGGATTGGCCCCCAGCACGACGAAGTCCGCCACCTTGCCCGGCTCGATGCTGCCCACCCACTGGTCGATCTCATGCTGCCGGGCCGGCTCCACGGTCACCGCGCGCAGAGCCTCTTCGACCGTCACCGCATGCTCGGGCCCGAGTACGAAGGTCTCCGTGAAGTCAGGATAGGCCCACGTGCGCCGAGTGACAGCCTGCTCCACGAACCAGAGCGGGCGAGCCGGCGTCACCATCGAGTCACTGTGGAGCGAGAACGGGATTCCATACCGGCGATCAAACGCCATCGGGTCGAGGTTGCGCGCCCCCTCCTCGCCCAGCATGCCCTTGAACGCAGCACCCCAATACGCCACATGTCCGATGAGGTGCGTCACGCGGACGTCCAGGCTCGGCACCGGCTTCCCATCGGCAGCCACGTAGGCTCCCTTGCGCATATCGCCGATGTTCTTGGAGAGCTGCTCCTGCCCCACCGTGTTGTGGATGAGCAGCACCCGATGCGGGCTCACCTGCTGCTGCTGGAGCTGCGCGAACGCATCGAGGGCCCACTGATTGGCCAGGTTGCCATTCGCATGCAGCTGGAACCGCCAGGACTTCGTCGCCCAGAGCGGGCTCAAGACGTCGACGATGGCCTGCACGTTCGCGAAGTCGGCCTCCCCCTCCTTCGCGTCCGAGCAGTGGCCCCCATCCGCCAGGTACACATAGGGAGGCCCCAGCAGCGCCGTGCAGCCCTGCGTCGAGCCATCCACCCAGAGCTTGATGCCCCCAGCGCCCAGCCACTTCGGCAGCTTGCACTGTGAGTCCTTGCTCGGGTCGCAAGAAGGCCCCGTCGCCTGGATGTTCCCCTGCGTCGCCGCGTCGTGAGTCACCAGGGCCGTGACACGCAGCGGGAAGTCCTTCTGCTCCGCGAGGAACTTCACGGCCTGGACCTGTGACGCGCTCGCCAGTCCTCCATCCGCGATGGTCGTCAGCCCGGCCCGGCGCAGGTCCTGAATCCCTCGCGCGATGTCCTTCTCGTACTCCTCGACGAGCTGGCGCGGATTCGAGTGCGCCAGCCCCAGCGGCAGGCCCTTCTCCATCGCCGCCATGAAGGGCGCGAAGGCCGCGGACTCCTGGAGCAGCCCCGTGTAGTTCCCATTGTCGTCCTCCACCCACCGTCCACCGTTGGCCGTGACGGACTCAGGGGGCTTGCACTTCCGTGCCCCCTTGCAGACGACCTCGAAGGCCTTCTCGTTCACGTACGCCAGGTGCCCCGACTGGTCCAGGATGAGGACCGGACGGTCCTTGCTCACACACGCATCGAGGTAGAGCTTCGGCTGATTCATGAAGGGCACTTCGCCGCTCACGCCGCACTTGCCCCGAACGAACTGCTGCCGCGACGGGTCCAGGTTCATGCCCAGGACGAACTCCTTGCCCGCGTTCGCGCCAGCGGACTTCACCTGCATCGACTGGAGCGCGCTCAGCAGATCCGCATGCGTGGAGCAGTCCTTCGGCGTGTCCAGCCTGTACGGCGGAGGCAGGCACGGCGCCAGGTTGTGGGTCCCCAGGAGGTTCTGGGCCAGCGTCGGCAACAGGTGCATGTGCGGATCGATGAACCCCGGCATCAGCACCTGCTCCGGCTGCAGGCGGACCCACTCCACTCCGGAGCCGAGCCCGTCCGTCACCTCCTCTTCCGTCCCCACCTTCAAGATGCGTCCGAGCCCATCCACGGAGACGGCCTCGGCGACCGTCCCCTGGTCATCCAGGGTGACAATCTTCCCGACGAAGACGGTGGTGCCAGCACCGCCAGTGCCGCCGCCTCCCTTCGTCGCACAGGAAGCCAGGAGGGCGAGCGCCATGGCGGACACCACGGCACGTGCAAGGACATGAGAGTGAACGAGCAACTCTCGACGCAGGTATCGATTCATGCGGCTCCTTTCGAGGGAACACGGCCTATACCAATCGCTCACATCGAGACCTATCGAAATCCATCCCATCCACACGAATCCCCGCGCAATCACTGCCTCCCGAAAGCTGACGCGTCAGCCAGATGTTTTGACGTGTCAAAGCCAGCGCCTGACACGTCAAGGCACGTCGACCCGGCAGGTCGGACAGGTCCGGGCGGCGCCGCGGCCATCCACCGCTCCCCGGCCCGCACTCCCGATGGACCCCGCATCCCACCTGTGAGCGCTCGGACACTCCTGCCCTCCCCGCACACGCCACGTTCTCCTCACAACTCACGCGCGCTGCCTCGCTCTCAGATTCAGCGAGAATTCCGGAATTCACTGTCCTGAAAGAAGCGCACGTCCCAGACCCGGGGACGAACGACTTTCACCGGTCACCCGTCCATTCTCGGCGGCGTTCAAAGACAGGCTTCATCGCAGCTCCACCCCCGGAGAACGCTGCTCATGAGCACGTCGTCCAGTACGCTACGAGCAGACCTCTTTCTCCTGCACGCGCCCAGCGTGTATGACTTTCGTGAGCGCGACGACCTGCTGTTCGCCTATCTCAGCGACTCGGACAGCGTCAACGTCACGTCCATCTACGAGATGTACCCCATCGGGTTCTTCTCCATGCAGGAGCACCTGCGCAAGCACGACCTGTCGGTGAAAATCGTCAACGTCGCGGCGCTCATGCTCAAGCACCCCGAGCTCGACGTGGACCAGCTGCTCGGGCGGCTCGAGGCGCCGGTCTTCGGGTTGGACCTGCACTGGATGGCGCAGTGCCACGGCACCATCGAGCTGGCCAAGCGCATCAAGCTCGTCCACCCCGACGCGGTCATCATCTGCGGCGGCATCTCCGCGACGTTCTACGCGGAGCAGCTCATCCAGTATCCGGAGATCGACATCGTCGTGCAGGGCTACGACACCCTGGAGCCCGTCCGACGCCTGGTGGAGACCATCAAGTCCGGCGAGCGGCGCCTCGTGGACATCCCCAACCTCCTCTACAAGCGCCGCACCCAGCAGGTGGAACGCACCGGCTTCAGCCACAAGCCCGCGACGAACTACAACGACGCCACGGTCGACTGGTCCTACTACCGCGACGCCGTGGACGACGTCGCGACCACCAAGCTCATCATGACGCTGCCCAACACCGGCTGCGCCTATGACTGCCCCTGGTGCGGCGGCTCGCGGTCCGCCTATCGCAACATCATGGGCGTCAAGAAGACGCTCATCTCCAAGGACCACTCGCGCATCGTCGACGAGCTGAAGTCCATGGGCCCCGCCGCGGCGACCACGGGCATCTACGCGCTCCAGTGCTACTCGGAGACGCGCCCGCGCTTCCACGAGTACCTCGACGCCGTGAAGCAGAGCGGCTACCGCCAGCTCTTCGTCGAGCAGTTCCACCTCACCCCGGACGAGACGCTGAAGAAGATGGGGGAGTCGAGCCAGTCGTACATCATGCTGTCCCCCGAGTCGCATGACCCGGTCATCAGCAAGCTCGCCGGGCGCGGCACGTACACCATGGAGCAGATGGAGGCGTGGATTCCTCGCGCCCTCGACGCGGGCATCGCCGGCGTCATGATCTGGTTCTTCATCGGCATGCCCCAGCAGACGCCGCAGTCCATCTTCGACACGGTGGACTACAGCATCCGGCTGATGGAGAAGTTCCAGGGCCAGCGCGTCCTGCCGCTTTTGTGCCCCATGGTCCCCTTCCTCGACCCGGGCTCGCGCTTCTTCGTCGAGCCCGAGCAGCACGGCTACCGCATCTTCCACCGCACCCTGGAAGAGCACCGCCAGGCCATGGTGGAGCCGCTCTGGCACCGGCGCCTCAACTACGAGACGCGCTGGCTGTCCCGCAAGCAGCTCCAGGACACGACGTACAGCGCCGTCGCCGCGCTCGTTCGCGCCAAGGGCCAGGCGGGAGTCCTCCCTCGCGCCATCAGCCAGAGCATCCTCACCGCCATCTCCGACACCCAGGAGCTGCTCGCGGACATGGAGCGCGCCATCACCCTGGATGGCGCCCTGCCCTCGTCCCTGCGCGACGTCATCCGCTCCTACAACCGCCGCGTCCTCTCGTACTCCAGCGATCAGATCATCCCCATCCAGCGCCCCTTCGGAGGCCGCTGGTTCGACGACTTCACCGTCCCCCCGGAGCTGCTCGCCCAGGTCATGTCTCCGCGTCCACGGGCCCCCGTGCCCGCGCTCACGGGAAGCGGAGGCTGAGCCGTCATGGACTTCGCGTGGACACCCGACGAGCGGCGGATGAAGGCCGCGGCGGTCGCCTTCGGCCGCGAGCGCCTCGCCTTCGACGTCGTCACCCTCGACGCCGAGGGCACCTTCAACCGCGAAGGGTGGCACCGGCTCGCCAGCTTCGGTGCCGCGGGCTTTCCCATTCCGCGCCGGTATGGCGGCGCGGAGCACCCGGTGCCCATCACCGCCCAGGCGCTGGAGGGGCTCGGGTACGGCTGCGCCGACAACGGGCTGCTCTTCGCGCTGGGCGCCCACCTGTGGGCCTGTGCGCTCCCCATCCTGCTCTTCGGCACGGAGGCGCAGAAGGAGCGCTACCTGCCGGCGCTCGCGCGCGGAGAGATGCTGGGGGGCCACGCCATGACGGAGCCCGAGGCGGGCTCCGACGTCGCCGCCCTCCAGACCACCGCGACGCGCAAGGGCGAAGGCTACGTCATCCAGGGCCGCAAGGTCTTCGTCACCAACGGCCCCGTGGCGGACCTCCTGCTCGTCTTCGCCACCGTGGACGCCTCCCGGGGACGCGACGGCCTGACGGCCTTCCTCGTGGAGAAGGGTCAGCCCGGGCTCCACGTGGAGCGCACCGTCCCGAAGATGGGCCTGCGCACCGCGAGCATGGGCGAGCTGCGGCTCGACGACTGCGAGGTCCCCGCGAGCAACCGCCTGGGTGACGAGGGCGGCGGGCTTGCCCTCTTCTCGCAGATGATGGAGTACGAGCGCGGCCTCATCCTCGCGCCCGCGCTGGGGGCGATGGAGCGCACGCTGGAGCGTTGCATCCGCCGCGCCCGTGAGCGCCAGCAGTTCGGCAGGCCCATCGGTGGCTTCCAGGCCATCTCCAGCAAGCTGGTGGAGATGAAGCTGCGGCTGGAGACGGCGCGGGGCCTCTTGTACCGCTTCGCCTGGCTCAAGCAGCAGGGCCGCTCGGCCATGTTCGAGGCCTCCCTCGTCAAGCTCCACGTCAGCGAGTCCTGGGTCCAGACGAGCCTGGAGGCGGTGCAGCTCCACGGAGGGCTGGGCTACCTCACCGAGACGGAGTTGGAGCGGGAAGTGCGTGACGCATTGGGGAGCCGGATTTTCTCCGGCACCTCGGAGCTCCAGCGAGAGCTCGTGGCCCGCTCCATGGGCCTGTGACGGAGAACCACAGCCATGTTGTTCCAGTATCTTGAAGACAGCGCCAGGGCCCACTCGGCCCGGATCGCCGTCATCGACGGAGAGCGGACCTACTCCTACGAAGAGCTCGAGGCGGCGTCGAATCAGATGGCCCGCACGCTCAGGAACCAGGGCATCGGCCGGGGCGACCGCGTGGGCCTGCACCTCGACAAGTCCCTGGAGGCCATCATCGGTCTCTTCGGCATCCTGAAGGCCGGTGCCGCCTACGTCCCCATCGACCCCGCCTCGCCCGAGTGGCGGCTGAACTTCATCGCCCGGGACTGCGCGCTCTCGGGTGTCATTTCCATCCCCACCTGGCATGCCTCCCTGCGCGCCGTGGAGAGTCTGCGCTGCATCATCCTGGTGGAGGCCCGCCCGACGAACACGCTCCGCCTCCCCCAGGAACAGGGCGCCCCCGTGACTCTCACCTGGGCCGACGTGCGAGCCCAGTCCAGCGCCCCGGTGGAGCCACTCGCCGAGTCCTCCCCCGAGGACCTCGCGTACATCCTCTACACCTCCGGCTCCACGGGGCAGCCCAAGGGCGTCATGCTCAGCCACCGTGCCGGGCACGCCTTCGTCGACTGGGCCTTCAACGTCGCGGGAGTGCGCCCCGGGGACCGCGTCTCCAGCCACGCGCCCCTCCACTTCGACCTGTCGGTCTTCGACGTCTTCGCGACCGCGAAGGGCGCCGCGACACTGGTGCTCGTCCCCACCTCGCTCTCCGTCTTCCCCCGCGAGCTGGCGGACTTCATCGCGTACAAGCACATCGCCATCTGGTACTCGGTCCCCTCGGTGCTCACGCAGTTGGTGGCCCGGGGCGAGCTGTCGCGGCACGGCTTTCCGAACCTGCGCACCGTGCTCTTCGCCGGTGAGGTCTTCCCGCTCAAGTATCTGCGCCAGCTCGTCCTCACCCTGCCCAGGCCGCGCTACCTCAACCTCTACGGCCCCACCGAGACGAACGTCTGCACGTTCCACCTCGTCACCCCCGCGGACCTCGCGCGCTCCGAGCCCCTGCCCATTGGCCAGGTCTGCTGTGGGGACGAGGTCTTCGTCATCCGCGATGACGGCATCCTCGCGGGAGCTGGCGAAGAGGGAGAGCTGTGCGTCGCGGGCCCCACGCTGATGAGCGGGTACTGGGGCATGGAGGAGCGCACACGTCAGGTGCTCGGGCCCATTCCGGGCCACGCCTTCGCCTATCGGACCGGAGACCGCGTCATCCGGGAGAGCGGCGGCGCGCTGTGCTTCCTGGGCCGCAGGGATGACATGGTCAAGGTCCGGGGTCACCGCATCGAGCTGAGCGCCGTGGAAGAGGTGCTCCTGCGCCATCCGGATGTCGAGGAGAGCGCGGCGCTGACACTCCCGGACGATCTCACGGGCAATGAGCTGCGCGCGTTCGTCGTGCTGCGCGACAACGCGAGCACCAGCCCGCAGGACCTGCGACAGCACTGCGCCAACTACCTTCCCCGCTACATGGTCCCCACGCGCATCGACGCGTGTGAAGCCCTGCCGAAGACGACGACAGGAAAGAAAGACAAGGTCCGGCTCCAGGAGCAGGCACGACAGCTCGTGTGAGCCCTCTCTCGAAGACAGTGTTTGCCTCATCGGGTCACCGACCCGAGGGGATTCGTATTCCCTGAAGCCGGAGTGAGCGTCCGTGAACGAGACAGTGGCGAGCTACACCGAAGAGCAGGTCGCGCAAATCATCCGCGCCCACATCGACCAGGAGTTCCTCTTCCGGACCAAGGACTCCGGGCTGGCTGATGACGACAGCCTCATCGCGCGCGGAGTCATCGACTCGATGGGCATCTTCCGCCTCGTCAACTTCCTGGAGCAGCGGTTCGAGATTTCCGTCAGTCCGCCCGACATCGTGATGGAGAACTTCCGCAGCCTCCAGGCCATCCGGGCGTTCACCGTCACGCGGCTTCGCGGCCGTGACGGGCAGGAGACCGACTGATGCATCCGGACATCTGGAGGGCCTTCCAGCAGCTGCATGCGCTGCGCTCGGAGGCTCCACCGCTGGTCCTGCGCGAGCACATCGAGGACCCGCCCGCGTCCTTTCAGCAGGAGCGCCTGTGGTACCTGGACCAGGCGAACCCGGGCGGCTCGGCGTACCACCTGCCCGTGGCCTTCCGTCTCTCCGGTCCGCTGGACTGGCGAGCGCTGCGCCTGGCCCTGGAGGCGCTCGAACACCGGCACGAGTCCCTGCGAACCTCGTTCGACTCCAGCCGTGGCAAGGTCGTCCAGCGCGTCCGCGCGCCCGGCGCCTTCGTGCTCCCCACCGTCAGCCTGCGCGACGAGGCACAACGGCCCGAGCAACAAGAGGCCCGGCTGCGAGAGGCACTGGGTCGGGAGGCCTGGCGCCCGTTCGACCTCCACCGGGAGGCCCTGTTCCGCGCGACGCTGTTCGTCCTGGGCGCGCGGGAGCATGTCCTCCTGCTCAACTTCCACCACATCATCTACGACGGCTGGTCCCAGGACGTGCTCTTCCGGGACCTCTCGGAGCTGTACACGGCCTTCCACGAAGGCGGCTCCGCGCCCCTGCCGGAGCTGGACGTGCGTTGCACGGACCATGCGCTCTGGCAGCGCAAGTGGCTCCAGGGCAGCGCTCGCGAAGCGCTTCAGGCGTACTGGCGGGAGCACCTGAAGGAACGGCTGCACGGCCCCCGCCTCGCCTCGCGGACGCGGGCTGGCAACGTGACCGCACCGGGCCTGCGCGAGCTGGGACGGCTGCCCATCACGCTCTCTCCAGAGCTCTCCAACGCCATCCTCCAGTTCACCCGGGAAGCGGGCGCCACCGTCTACATGGTGCTGCTCGCCGCGTTCCACGTCCTGCTGCATCGGCACTCCGGCGGGCAGGAGCGGCACTTCGTGTGCAGCCCCATCGCCAATCGTCCGCAGGCGGAGACCGAGCGCCTCATCGGCTACTTCGTCAACCTGCTGGTGTTGCCGGCGGACCTGCGCGGTGACCCGAGCTTCCAGCAACTGCTGGAGCAGGTGCGCGGTGTCGTGGCGGGCGCGCTGGCGCACCAGGACCTCCCCGTGCAGCTCCTCGACGGAGTCGACCTGGGCGGCGAGCCCTTGTCCCAGGCCCTCTTCGCCTTCGAGAACACCCCTCGCTACCCGCTCCAGCTCACGAAGCTCGACGTCGCTCCCGTCGAGCTCGAAGGCGGCACGTGTGACTTCGACCTGTTCCTCGCGCTTCACGAGGAGAAAGGCGTCATCTCGGGCACGCTCAAGTTCTCCCGCCAGCGCTTCGAGACCGACGAGGCGGCGAGGCTGCTCCGCGACTTCGAGACCATCCTGAGCCGGGCCGTATCCGCGCCGGGGCAGGCGCTCTCGGCCTTCCTTCCCGACCTCGTCGTGCCCCGCGCCGACACGCCGCCGGAGCCCATCACCCCGGAGCCCGCACGTGCTCCGCTTCCGCCACCGTCCACGGACGTGCTCGCGGCGCTGGGCGCGGCCAGGCCTGAGCAGCGCCGGGCCTTGATGAGGGATTACCTGCGGGGCACGGTCATCCGCGTCGCGCTCCGGGGACAGACGCCGGACGTCGCGTTCCAATCCCTCCAGGAGCTCGCGCTCGACTCGCTCCGGCTCATCGAGCTGACGGGACGAATCCGCACTGAGCTGTCCATCGACATGCCCGTCTCCCACTTCTTCGAGGCGACGAGCGTGGATGTGCTGGCGGATGAGCTGCTCACGCGGTGGCTGCGCGCGCAGTTGACGGAGCCCCGAGCCCCCGCGGTCGGTGGGCGACGAGAGCTTCTCACGCTGTAGCCACACCACGCGCACAGGGGGATTCCAAACATGAGCTATCAAGCCGACGCCTGGGTCATTCGCGAGGGTGGCACCGATGAGCCACGGCGCGCCCGACTGACGCGCACGCGCGTCACCGTTGACGCCATCCAGGAAGACGAGGTCCTCGCGGCGCCGCTCTACGGCTGCTGGGAGGGAAACAACGAGCACGCGCTCGAACGAAAGCCCATCGACATCTGCAAGGTCCGCCAGGAGCAGGAGATCGTGCTCGGCAACGCGGGCGTCGTCCGGGTGCTCGAGACGGGCAAGGGCGTCACCCAGGTCCAGGGCGGCCAGCTCGCGATGATGTTCCCGAGCGGGGAGACGGATGCCTACGGCTACACCGTGAAGGCCCTGGGCTACGAGGCCCCGCGACAGATGGGCTGCATGGCCACGCTGATGAAGCTCAAGGGCCGGCAGGTCATTCCCATTCCGGAGAACACACGGCACTCGCTGGCGCAGTGGGCGGCCTTCAGCGTCCGCTATGTCACCGCGTGGGCGAACTGGCGCGTCGCTTCGGCGGTCTTCCGAACCCAGATGACGGAGCAGGAGTGCCCGTCGCCGCATGTCTGGGGTTGGGGCGGAGGAACGACGCTCGCGGAGCTGGCGCTCGCCAGACTCCAGGGCTGCCGCGTCGTCATGCTGTCCGGCGCGCACCGGCACCTGGATGAGATTCGAGGAGCGGGCCTGGAGGTCATCGACCGGCGCGCCTTCAGCGGCTTGAGCTACGAGCCGGAGCGCTGGGACTCCGACCCGGCTTACCGCGAGCGCTATCAGGCCGCGGAGGCCGGGTTCCTCGCGGAGGTCTCCCGTCGCACCGACGGAGAGATGGTCCACCTGTTCCTCGACTACATCGGCACGCCCGTCTACCGGGCCACCATCAAGGCCCTGGCCCGACAGGGTGTGATTGCCACCGCCGGCTGGAAGGAAGGCATGTCCATCTCCCTCTTGCGCGCCCGCGAGTGCATCACCCGGCATCAGCACATCCACACCCACTACGCGCGCTATCAGGAGGGCGTGGACGCGGTGGCCTTCGGAGAGGCCCACGGCTGGATGCCCGACGTCGGCCCGCGCATCCACACCTTCGACGAGCTGCCCGAGCTGGCGGAGGCGTACCGCGCCGGTCACACCAACTACTTCCCCTGCTTCACCATCAACGAGGAGGGGAAGACTTGAGTCGGGACAGCGGGGTGACGGCACTGCTCACGCGCCTCTTCGACCTGGGGATTCGTCTCTGGGTGGAGGGTGGAAGGCTCGCGGTGGATGCACCGGAAGGCGCGCTCACCGCGGAGCTGCGCGCGGAGCTCTCCGCACGCAAGGCGGAGCTCATCGCGCTGCTCGACGACAGCATGGGGGATGCGCGCGCGGCGGAGCTGCCCGCGCTCATCTGCCGCCCCGAGGAACGGGACGAGCCCTTCCCGCTCACCGACATCCAGCAGGCCTACTGGGTCGGCCGTGGCGGCGACTTCGAGCTGGGCGCGGCCATCCACGTCTACGTCGAGATAGACAGCGAGACGCTGGACCCCGCGCGCTTCGGTGAAGCGTGGCGACGCCTCATCCAACGCCACGAGATGCTCCGCGCCGTCGCCCTGCCCGACGGGACGCAGCGCATCCTCCGCGACGTCCCCGACTACGAAGTGGCCGTCGAGGACTACCGCGCGCTGTCCCCGGAGGAACGTCAGCGTCGCCTGGACGCCCACCGCGAGCGGCTGGCGCAGCAAATCCTGCCGCTCGACACCTGGCCCCTGTTCGAGATTCGCGCGGTGCGGCTGGAGGAAGGCCACCGGCTCTACTTCAGCATCGACTGCACCTTCGTCGACTCGTGGAGCGTACAGGTCCTCTTCCGGGAGCTCATCCAACTCTACGCCGACCCGGACGCGACGCTGGACCCGCGCGAGCATGGCCAGTCGTTCCGCGACTACGTCCTGGCCACGCGCGCCCTCCAGGAGACGGAGCTCTACCGTCGCTCGGTGGATTACTGGCGCGGAAGGATTGCCACCCTGCCCCCCGCGCCCGACCTGCCCAGGGTCCAGCAGGTGGGTGCGCCCCGTCATCCGCACTTCGTGCGCCGTGAAGCCCGCATCGAGCGAGCACGTTGGGAGCGCCTGGTGGAGCGCGCACGCGAGCTTCAGCTCACGCCCACGGGGCTGCTGCTCGCCTGCTACGCGGAGGTCATCGCCCACTTCAGCAAGAGCCCGCACTTCACGCTCAACGTGCCGCTCTACAACCGACTTCCCCTGCACGAGGACGTGGGGAAGATGGTGGGGACCTTCTCGTCGTTCCTGCTCGTCGAGGTGGACCACCGCGCGGGCGGCACCTTCCAGCAGCGGGCCCGAGCGCTCCAGGAGCAGCTCTTCAGGGACTTGGAGCACCGCTACATCGGCGGGGTGGAGATCCTCCGCCAGATGTTCCGCGAGCGCGGGAAGATCAGCGGCGCGTTGATGCCCGTGGTGCTCACCAGCTTCGCCAGCGGCGTCGAGGGCTGGGACTCCTGCTGGGTGGACCACCTGGGCCGCGCCTTCGGCCGTGTCGTCCACTCCGTCACGCAGACGCCGCAGGTGTGGATTGACCACCAGCTCGTCTTCCAGGACGGCGGCGTGTTCTACAACTGGGACGCCGCGGATGAGCTGTTCGCTCCGGGCCTCCTCGACGCGATGTTCGCGTCCTACCAGCGGCTCATCGACCGGCTCGTGGACGAGCCCGACGTCGTCCACGAAAAGCCCCTTCGCCTGTCCACGCCCCAGGTCGCGGCCGGACCACGGCGTGACGGCGAACGCTCCGAACGCCTGTTGCACTCGCGCTTCGTGGAGCAGGCCACCGCACAACCCGACCGGCCCGCGGTCATCGCCCCCGGGCGCACGCTGAGCTACGGCGAGCTGCTGCAGAGGAGCACCGCGCTCGCCCACGCGCTCACCCAGGCGGGCGCGCGGAAGAACCACCCCGTGGCCGTGGTGATGGAGAAGGGCTGGGAGCAGGTGGTGGCCACCCTCGCCTGCTCCATCGCCGGCGCACCCTATCTCCCTATCGACGCGGGTGTTCCCGGGGAGCGTTTGAAGCAACTCCTCGAGGACAGCACCTGTGAGCACCTCGTCACCCAGCCATGGCTGGAGCCGCGCCTCGAATGGCCCGCCACCCCACGACGCTTCACGGTGGAGCCCCTGGAGCCGACCTCTGGCCTTGCGTTGCCAGAGGCTCCGGTTCAGGGCGCGGATGACCTCGCGGTCATCATCTACACGTCCGGCTCCACGGGCCGCCCCGGTGGAGTGATGCTCGCGCACCGAGGGCTCGTGCACGCGCTCGAGGAGACGCTGCGCGAGTTCTCCATCGGTCCAGAGGACCGGGTCCTGGCGCTGACGGCCCTGCACCACGACATGTCGATGTTCGACGTGTTCGGGATGCTGTCGGCGGGCGGCGCCATCGTCTTCTGCGAGGCCACGGCGCGGAAGGAGCCCGCGCGCTGGGCAGAGCTTCTGCGCACCGAGCGCATCACCGTCTGGAACTCGGTCCCTGGAATGATGGAGATGCTCCTGGCCCACGCCAGCGGGCGTCCCGAGCCGCTCGCTCCCGCGCTGCGCCTCGCCTTCATGGGCGGCGATTGGATTCCCCTGGACCTGCCCGAGCGACTCCGCGCGCTCGTGCCGGGTGTGCAACCCGTCAGCGTGGGTGGGCCCACCGAGACGAGCCTCTGGAACATCTGGTTCCCCATCGGGAAGGTCGACCCCGACTGGAAGAGCATCCCCTACGGCCGGCCCATCGCGGACACCCGCTACCACGTCATGGACGAGACGCTCAGGGAGCGTCCCCTGTGGGTCCCCGGCGAGCTGTGCTGCTCGGGCGTCGGCGTGGCCCAGGGCTACTGGCGCAACGAGGCCCGCACGAGAGAGCGGTTCGTCACCCACCCCGTGACGGGCGAGCGCCTGTACCGCACGGGCGACCTGGGACGACTGCTGCCGGACGGCACCGTCGAGATTCTGGGACGCGTCGACTTCCAGCTCTCCATCCTCGGCCATCGCGTCGAGCCCGGTGAAATCGAGGCCGCGCTCCGACTCCACCCGGAAGTCTCCGCCGCTGTCGTCGTGGCGGATGGAGACCGCCACGCGCCTCGCCTCCTCGCCTACGTGGTGCGGCGCGCGGGGGCCACGCTGTCTCAGGAGCCGTTGCGACGCTTCCTCGGCGAGCGCCTCGCGGACCACATGGTCCCCTCCATCGTGGTGTTCCTGGAGCAGCTCCCGCTCGGCCCCACGGGCAAGGTGGACCGCGCCGCACTGCCCAGGCCGGAGGCCCTGCGAGTCCTCACCGAATCGCGTACCGATGACGGAGCGCCCGCGCACGAAGCCGAGGCTGCGCTGGCCGCCATCGTCCGCGACGTCCTTCAGCTCCCGGAGGTGGAGCGGAGGAAGAACTTCTTCGAGCTGGGCGCCAACTCCGTCCACCTCGTGCGCATCAACGCCCGCATCCGGCAGGAGCTGGGCGCGGACATCCCCACCGTGGAGCTGTTCCAGAACGCGAACCTCGCCGCGCTGGCCGCGCACCTGGGACGGGTGCGACGCGGAGACACTGGTGGCCCCTCTCAGCGGGTCACCCAGGCCCGCGCGGACACCCTCGAGCGAAGCCCCATCGCCATCATCGGCATGAGCGCTCGGCTCCCGGGCGCGCCTGATGTGGAGGCCTACTGGAAGAACCTCGTCGAGGGCGTCGAGTCGGTGCGCTTCTTCACGGACGAGGAGCTGCGGGCGCAGGGCCTTGCCCGGGAGATGATTGGCAATCCGCACTACGTGAAGGCGGGCGCCGTCCTCGACGACATCTCCGGCTTCGACGCGGACTTCTTCGGGCTCACCGCTCGCGAGGCGCTGCTCACCGACCCGCAGCAACGGCTGTTCCTCGAATGCGTGTGGGAGTCACTGGAGCGCGCGGGCTACCGCCCTGACGCGACAGGGAAGAAGGTCGGCGTCTTCGCCGGAAAGAGCCTGAGCAACTACATCTATCCCGAGCTCGACCTCACCCAGCCCCTGCCCTACTTCCAGCGGCTGTTCGGCAACGACAAGGACTTCGTCGCCACACAGGTCTCCTACAAGCTCAACCTCACGGGCCCCAGCATCACGCTGCAGACGGCCTGCTCGACGTCGCTCGTCGCGGTGACGCTCGCCTGCCAGTCCCTGTGGAACCGCGACTGCGAGATGGCCCTCGCGGGCGGCGTCTCCATCAAGGTGCCCCACCACCTGGGATATCTCGCGGAGCCCGGCTCGGGGATGTTCTCCCCAGACGGCCACTGCCGCCCCTTCGATTCCCAGGCGCAAGGCATCCTCCCCGCGAGCGGCGCGGGGGTCGTGGTGCTCAAGCGGCTCGACGAGGCGCTCGCCGACGGTGACGCCATCCACGCCGTCATCCTCGGCGCGGCGGTGAACAACGACGGTGGGGACAAGGTCGGCTTCTCCGCGCCGAATCGCGACGGACAGGCGGAGGTGATTGCTCGCGCCCAGGCGATGGCGGGCATCCCTCCGGAGACGGTCGGCTACATCGAGGCGCACGGCACGGGGACGCCGCTCGGAGACCCGATGGAGATCGCCGCGCTCACCCAGGCCTTCCGGCTGGGAACTCCGGCGAAGGGCTTCTGCGTGGTGGGCTCGGCCAAGTCCAACTTTGGCCACCTGGACACCGCGGCGGGCGTGGCGGGGCTCATCAAGGCCGCGCTGACCGTGGAGCGAGGGCTCATCCCGCCCACCCTCCACTTCGAGCGCCCGAATCCCGCCATCGGCTTCGAGCAGACCCCGTTCTACGTCAACGCGCGGCTCCAGCCGTGGCCGGAGGGTCCGCATCCGCGTCGCGCGGGGGTGAGTTCATTCGGCGTGGGCGGGACGAACGCGCACGTCGTGCTTGAAGCAGCGCCCAGGCGTGACACCTCGCCGTCCCGACGCCCCGTCCATGTGCTGCCGCTTTCAGCGCGCAGTCCTCGCGCACTCGAAGCCCTGGGCCGACGCTTCGAGAGCTTCCTCGCGAGCGCCTCTGACTCCGAGCTCGCGGACATCTGCTACACGGCGGGCCTGGTCCGGTCGCACTTCTCCCATCGACTGGCCGTCGTGGGACGCACCGCCGAGGAGCTGCGGGAGCGACTGCGAGCGAGCCTCGATGGGGCCCTGGCACCGGGTGTGTCCCGAGGTCAGGCCCAGGCCGAGCAACCCCCTCGCGTCGCGTTCCTCTTCACCGGCCACGGAGCGCAGTACGAGGGCATGGGGCGAGCGCTCCATGACACGAGTCCCGTGTTCCGCGAGGCTCTGGAGCGGGTGGCGGCGCTGCTTCGCACGGAACTCGAAACACCTCTGCTCGCAGTGCTGTACGGGAGCGAGTCCCACCGACTCACGGAGCTGGCCTACGCCCAGCCCGCCATCTTCGCGGTGGAGTACGCGCTGACGGAGCTGTGGCGCTCGTGGGGCATCGAGCCTGACGCCGTCCTGGGACACAGCCTGGGCGAGTACGTCGCCGCGCTCAACGCGGGTGTCTTCTCGCTGGAAGATGCCGTGCGACTGGTCGCGGCGCGCGGACGGCTCATGGAGCAGCTCGCGCTGGAGGGCGAGACCATCGTCGTCCTCGCGGACGAGGCTCGCGTCCGCGAAGCCCTGACGAAGCAGGGTGGGCGCGCATCCATCGGCTCCATCAACGCGCCCCAGAACGTGGTCGTTTCCGGTGAAGGACCCGCCGTGCGGCAGCTCACGGACGAGTTGGTGGCGCAGGGCATCGAGGTCAAGAAGCTGGAGGCCTCGCGCGCGGCCCACTCGCACCTGATGGACCCGATGCTGCCGGCCTTCGAGAAGGTCGCGCGGACGGTCACCTACCGTTCGCCCACGCGGGCCCTCATCTCGAACCTGACGGGCCGGCTCGCGGGAGCAGAGGTCGCGACGCCCGAGTACTGGGTGCGGCACCTGCGTGAGCCCGTGCAACTCGCGGAGGGGATGCGGACCCTGGCCGAACAGGGGACGCAGGTGTTCCTGGAGATCGGCCCGAAGCCGACCCTGGTCTGGATGGGGCGCGAGTGTCTGCCCGTGGCCCAGGCACAGTGGTTGTCGAGCCTGCGCAAGGGACATGAAGACTGGCACCAGTTGCTGGAGTGCCTGGCGGCGCTCTACACGCACGGCGCGCCGGTGAGCTGGCGCGGCTACGAGCAGGCGGAGGCACGCCGACGCGTGGCGCTTCCCACGTACCCGTTCGAGCGACAGCGGTTCTGGTCCGACGAGGCCGGTCCCCGCAGCACCGCGCGCCGCGACGACACCCGGACCACACATCCGCTGCTCGGAGCACGCGTGGCGGCGGCGACCCTGCAGCCGGGAGAGCTGTTGTTCGAGTCGCGAGTCGGTGCCACCTCGCCCTCCTATCTGGGCGACCACCGCGCGCTCGGAACGGCCCTGCTGCCCGGCACGGCGTATCTGGAGCTGGCCCTCGCGGCCGGCGCGGTCGCCCTTCCGAATCAAGCCCTCGTCGTCGAGGACCTGGCGCTCGAACAGGCCCTCATCCTGCCGGAGCAAGGTGAAGTCACCCTCCAGACCGTGGTGCGAACCACGAGCGAGCAGGTGCTCTCCATCGAGGTCTTCCGACGCGAGGAGACCCACGAGGGAGAGTCCCGGTGGATACGCCATGCCTCCGGCAAGGTTCGGCCGACAGGCGCCGAGACCCTGGTGCCGACACGGCTCGAAGCCTCACTCCTTCAGCCTTCAGGCCTCGGGACGCAGCCTGGAGAAGCACACTACACGCGAGCCCGAAAGCTCGGGGCGGAGTTCGGAGAGTCGTTCCGAGGCCTCGTCGAGCTGTGGAGTGACGACGCCGGGGCCTGCGCGCGCATCGAAGTCCCGGAGCAACTGCGCGACGAACCCAAGCCCCATCACGTCCATCCCGCCGTGCTCGATGCGTGCCTCCAGCTCATCGGCGCGGTGGGCCCGGAGCTGAAGGAAGGCGAATGGATGCTGCCCGCGAGCTTCGGCCGGGTGCGCGTCCACCGAGCGTCACTGCCCAACAGGTTGGTGAGTCGGGTCATCCCCCGCTCGCCCCTCCTGACGGACGTCTTCGTCTACGACGAGGCAGGCGACGAAGTGCTCCGCGTCGAGGGCTTCGAGCTCAAGCGCGTCCGGGGAGAAGCCTTCCTCCAAGGCGCACGGCCGGGGCTCGAGGACGCGCTCTATGAGCCCGCCTGGCGCGAGCAACCTCGTCCCGTCAGCGAGGTCACCCATCGCCCCTCGACATGGCTCCTCATCGCGGACGAACAGGGTGTCGCCGAAGCCCTCCGTGCACGCGTGGAAGAGGATGGACGAGACGCCTGCGTCATCGCCCGCGTCGGCCCACGTTACGAGCGACATGAAGCCCATCGCTTCCAGCTCGACCCCACGAACCCAGAGCACTTCACGCGGTTGCTGGCGGAGCTGGCTCACGAGGAGCGACCGTTGCGTCAGGTCATCCACCTGGGCTCACTCGACGCGCCGTCCGACCAGGCACTCCAAACCGAGACACTGGGTGAGGACCTTCACCGGACCTGTGGTGGTGTGCTCCATCTCGTCCAGGCGTTGGTCGCGCGGAACGACCCCCCTCCGGCCCTCCAGCTTGTCACGCGAGGAGTCCAGGAAGGCAATCCTGGCACTGGCTCGCTGCTGTGGGGACTGGGGCAGGTCATCGCCCTGGAGCATCCGGAGCTTGGCTGTCGGCGGGTAGACCTCGCGCCCTCAACAGGGCCCGAGGCGAGCCGCGAACTCCTCGCGGAGCTTCGCTGTGAGAGTCAGGAGGCCCAGGTCCGGCTCGAAGGTGGGTCACGACAGGTCGCACGGCTGCGCGTCGCGGAGGCATCTCGCGCGGAGGGCGCTTTGCGTCCCGATGCCACCTACCTCATCACCGGAGGCTTCGGGCGCCTGGGTCGTCTCGTCGCGCAGTCGATGGTCGACCGGGGCGCGCGTTCGCTGGCGCTCCTGGGCAGACACGTGCCCTCGGATGATGACGCGGGAATCGCCGCGCTCCGGTCCGCGGGCGCGCGCGTCCTCTGCCTCGAAGCGGATGTGAGCCGTTTGGAGAGCGTGAGCGCGGCGCTCGACGAGGTGCGCCGCTTGCTTCCGCCACTGCGAGGCGTCGTACATGCGGCGGGCGCCGTCCACGATGGGCCTCTGCGAACACAGTCGTGGGAGTCCTTCGCCCAGGTCCTTGCCCCCAAGGTCCAGGGAGCATGGAACCTCCACACCGCGACTCGGGGACACGCGCTCGACTTCTTCGTCCTGTTCTCCTCCGTGTCCTCCCTGCTTGGGAATGCGGGACAGGCGAACTACGCCGCGGCGAATGCCTTCCTGGATGGCCTCGCGCGACACCGCCGCTCGCTCGGCTTGCCGGGTCTGAGCATCGCCTGGGGCCCGTGGTCCGGAGAGGGCACGGCCGCGAGCGACGTCTTCGCGGAGCGCCTGCGCAGACAGGGACTCGGCCTGCTCTCACCCATGCACGGCCTCACCGCGCTGCACCGACTGTATGCCCACGCGCGGCCCAACATCGCCGTCGTGCCCATCGACTGGAAACAGCTCAGCGGCACTGCGTCCTCCACGTTCCTCATGGAGCTTGTCAGCCGAGGTGACTCCCTCCGGAAGAGCGGCGCCGCGCAGCAAGGCTTCCGCCAGCGAATCGAGGCCGCGCCAGCGTCGGAGCAACAACCGCTCCTGCGAGCCCACGTGCGTGAGCAGGTGGCCGCGGTCCTGGGCCTGACTCCGTCCGCCGTCGGCGTCGACCGGGGATTGTTCGACCTCGGCCTGGACTCGCTCGGCTCGTTGGAGATTCGCAACCGCCTCCAGGCCTCGCTGCCCTGCACGCTGCCGTCCGTCGTGGTGTTCAAGCACCCGAGCGTCGACCAGCTCTCCACGTATCTCGCCACCGAAGTGCTGCGACTCGCCTCGGCGACACCCCGCCCTCAGGAAGAAGCCGGCGAGGAGTTGCCGCTCGACGAAGTGGTCCGCCGGTTGGAGCGAAAGCTCGAGGACATGGGCTAGATGAGCACGTCAATTCCCAGTGGCGGTCAGGAAGCCCTCCTGCGGCGCGCACTGCGCAAGCTGGAGGAAACCGAGTCCAAGCTCCACACCCTGGAGCGAGGCCAGCGCGAGCCCATTGCCATCATCGGAATGAGCTGCCGCTTCCCGGGTGGGGCCACGAGTCCCGAAGCCTTTCGTGAGCTGCTGGCCTCGGGGCGCGACGCCGTGCGCGACGTGCCCGTCGAGCGCTGGGATGCGGAAGCGCTCCATGACCCGGACCCGGATGCGCAAGGGGCGCTGACCGCGCGCAAGGGCTGCTTCATCGACCAGCCAGACCATTTCGACGCGGCCTTCTTCGGCATCAGTCCACGCGAGGCCGCGCGGATGGACCCGCAGCAACGGCTGCTGCTCGAAGTGAGCTGGGAGGCGCTGGAGCGAGCAGGCGTGGCGCCGGACTCGCTGATGGGAAGCGCGACCGGGGTGATGGTGGGCGTCGCCAGTCACGACTACTTCGAGATGTCCACGAGCGCGCCGGAGTCCATCGACGCCTATACGGGCTCGGGTACGGCGCTGAGCGTGGCGGCGGGGCGACTCTCGTACGTCCTTGGCTTGAGAGGGCCCGCGCTCTCCGTGGACACGGCCTGCTCGTCGTCCCTGGTCGCGGTCCACCTCGCCTGTCAGTCGCTGCGACTGGGCGAATGCAACCTGGCGCTCGCGGGCGGCGTGAGTCTGATGCTCGCACCCATCCTCGCGATGATTGAGTCGCGCACGCGAATGCTCGCACCGGACGGGCGGTGCAAGACGTTCGACGCGGCTGCGGATGGAGTGGTGCGGGGAGAGGGCTGCGGAGTGGTCGTGCTCGAGCGGCTGTCCGACGCTCAGCGGGCAGGCCATCGAATCCTCGCGGTCATCCGAGGCTCGGCGGTCAACCAGGACGGTCGCAGCGCGGGACTCACCGTGCCGAACGGCTCCGCGCAGGAGGCGGTCATCCGACGGGCCCTGGAGCAGGCCGACCTCGCACCGAAGCAGGTCGGCTTCGTCGAGGCACACGGCACGGGCACCTCGCTCGGAGACCCCATCGAGGTGGAGGCCCTGGGCGCCGTGCTGTCCAAGGAGCGCGCGCCAGAAACCCCGCTGTTGATTGGCTCCGTGAAGCCCAACATCGGGCACCTGGAGGCGGCGGCCGGCATCGCGGGCCTGATGAAGCTGGTGCTCTCGCTGGAGGACGGCACCCTCCCGCCCCACCTCCACTTCACCACGCCCAACCCGCGCATCGCCTGGAACTCCCTCGGGGTGCGCGTCGTGACGGAGCCGACTCCCTGGCCGCTCATCGATGGCCGGCGCATCGGTGGAGTCAGCTCCTTCGGCTTCTCGGGAACGAACGCCCACGTCATCGTGGAGCAGGCCCCCGCGCGAGAGGAACAGCCCACCGCTCCCGAGCGCCCTTGGTCTCTCCTGACGCTGTCTGGCGCCACACCGGAGGCACTGGAAGCCCAGGTCGACCAGTACCAGCGTCACCTCGCTCGGCATCCCGAGCTGCCACTCGGCGAGGTGGCCGCCACCGCGAACAGCGGACGCACCCACTTCCGTCACCGTGCCGCGTTCATCGCCCGGAACACCGAGGAGCTCACGAGCCAGCTTCAGCGAGGGGAGTCCGTCATCCGAGGAGTCATCCCGGACGAGCCTCCGCGCATCGCCTTCCTCTTCAGCGGACAGGGCGCCCAGTACGCGGGCATGGGCAATGAGCTGTTCGCCTCCGAGCCGCGCTTCCGTGAGGCGCTGGAGCGCTGTGACGCCGTCCTCGCGTCGCGCCTGGAGCGTTCCCTCCTCTCGGTGCTCTTCGACGAGGACGCGGGGTCCACGCCGCTGTCACGAACCGCCTACGCGCAGCCCGCGCTCTTCGCGCTCCAGTACGCGCTGGTCGAGCTGTGGAAGTCCTTCGGCATCGCGCCCGCGGCGGTCATGGGACACAGCGTCGGTGAGCTCGCCGCGGCGTGTGCCGCCGGAGTCTTCTCGCTGGAGGACGGGCTGACGCTCGTCGCAGAGCGAGGCCGGATCATGCAGTCCCTCATGGACGAGGGGCATATGGCCGCCATCTTCGCGGAAGGCACCGGGTCCCGGCTCCTCGACGTGTCTCACGCGTTCCACTCCCCGCTGATGGAGCCGATGCTGCAGGGCCTCGGAGCCGTCGTCGCGAGGCTTCGGACGACGGACCCTCGGGTCACCTTCATCTCCAACGTGACGGGCCGGGCCATGGGCTCGGAGGTCACTCGACCTGACCACTGGGTCGGGCACGTGCGCAGCCCGGTGCGCTTCGCGGACGGAATGCGCGCGCTTCGTGCCACCGGCTGCGAGGTCTTCCTGGAGGTGGGCCCAGGGTCGGCGCTGCTCGACCTGGCGAAGAGCAACCTGCCAAACGACGGGGGCCTGTACCTGCCCAGCCTGCTGAAAGGCTCGTCCGATTCACGCGGACTCATGGAGACACTGGCGCGGCTTCATGTGCGCGGCGCGCCCGTGCGGTGGGCGGGGCTCGAAGCCCGTGGAGCCCGGAGCCGAATCACCCTGCCGACGTACCCCTTCGAGCGCCGCCGCTACTGGCTCAAGGAGGAGACCTTCCAGTTCCGGTCCGGCCGCACGCCAGCCTCCAGCGCGGCAACGACGACGCATCCCCTGTTGGGACATCGGCTGCACTCACCCGTGCAGGGTCCTGAGGACGCCCACTTCGAGGCACACCTGGGACCTGCCTCGCCCCCACTGCTGGGACAGCATCGCGTCTTCGGGCGCGCGGTGGTCCCCGCCACGGCCTTCATCGAGCTGGCGCTCGCGGCCGGACAGAGGACTCTTGGCGAGGGAGCCCTGCGCGTGGAGGCGCTGGAGCTCTCCCAGCCGCTCTTGCTTCCCGAAGAGGGCACCATCGTGGTGCACACCGTGCTCGCGCCCGAAGGTCCGGGGCGTCGTGGGGTGCGCATCTTCAGCCGAGCCGAAGGTGCGTGGCGCCTCCACGTCACGTGCAAGGTTCGTCTCGAGGACACGCGCCGCCCCGAGGCCACTGTCGTCGTTCCTCCCGCGCGAGAAGCCCTGCTCTCCGTCGAGTCCCATTACCAGAGGACCCGCGAGCATGGCCTGGCGCTCGGCCCACTCTTCCGTTCCATCCAGTCGCTCTGGCGCACTGAGCGCGGAGGGGGTGCGCATGTCGTCCTTCCGAATCGAGCGGGGAACTACGTCCTGCACCCTGCCCTGCTGGATGCCTGTCTCCAGGCGCTGAGTGTCGGTTTCGGTGACGCAGTGGAGGGCGAGGCGTGGCTGCCCGTGGGCCTGGAGCGACTGACGGTCCACGAGTCACCCCGCGAAGCCGCCTTTTGCGAGACGCAAGAGCGCCCCTCTCTCGGAAAGGGTCGCCTCCAGGTCGACGCGTGTCTCCGCGCGGAAGACGGCCGCGTGCTCGTCGTCGTCGAAGGCCTGGAGCTGCGCCTCGCACGGCGCGAGGCCTTCCTGGGAGGACAGCCCGCCTCCGACTGGCTCTACACGGTCGACTGGCCTCTTGCGCCCCAGGTCAACACCGAAGCCGACTTCATCCCCGCGCCGCGCATCCTCGGTGACGCCGTGCGCGAGGGCTTGGGCTCCATCATCCCCGAGGACGACGTCTCGCGGTACACGGCGGTCCTCGGGCGCCTCGAAGCCGCGAGCCTCGGTTACATTCTCGCCGCGCTCCACCGACTGGGAGCGGGCTTCGAGCCCGGCCAGCGCTTCAGCACCCGCGAGTTGGCGGAGCGGCTCCGGGTCGCCTCGCCCCATCAGCGACTGCTCGGGCGACTGCTCGCCATTCTCTCCGAGGAAGGCTTCCTGGAACGCGCCGGAGAGGGCTGGCATGTCCTCCAGGTGCTCCCGCACGCACGAGCGGAGCGACTGCCCGTCTCCGAGGAGGACTCGTCTTCCACACGGGCCCAGCTCGCGATGCTGGAGCGCTGCGGAATGGAGCTCGCGGCCGTGCTTCGTGGAGAGCGCGACGCGCTCGAGCTGCTCTTCCCCGATGGAAATCCAGACGCGGTGGCGGAACTCTACCGAGGCACTCCGGTCATCCGAATGATGAACACCGTGGCACAGCAGGTCGTCACGCGCGCGCTCGCGGGCGCACCACCCGAGCGTCGGCTGCGCATCCTGGAGGTCGGCGCGGGGACAGGTGAAACCACGGCCTGGGTACTGCCGCGACTTCCCGCCGAGCGGAGCGACTACCTCTTCACGGACGTCTCCGCGTTTTTCACGGAGCGGGCAGCGGAGCGCTTCACGGAATTTCCCTTCGTCCGTTACGAGGTGCTGGACGTCGAGCGGACTCCGGTCGGCAACAAGCGCTTCGACCTGGTGCTCGCATCGAACGTGGTGCACGCGACGCGGGATGCGCGACGAACCCTGCGCAACCTTCGCGAGCTGTTGGCACCGGGAGGCACACTTGTCCTGCTGGAAGGGACCGTCGCGCTGCGCTGGGTGGACCTCACCTTCGGGCTCACGGACGGCTGGTGGCGCTTCGAGGACACCGCCCTGCGCACCGACTGCCCGCTTCTGCCACCCGCACGTTGGTGTGAAGTGCTCGAGGAAGAAGGCTTCGCTCACGCGGACATCGCATCTCCGAGCGACACTCTTCCGCCCCTCCTGGGACAGCAAGCCGTCATCGTCGCGCAGACGCCTCGGACTCCGAAGGAGACTCGCGCGGCCGGAGCATGGCTCATCCTCGCGGACCGAGGGGGCGTGGGTCAGGCACTGGCGCATCAGCTCCAGGCCCAGGGGGGCGAGTGCTTCCTCGTTCACGAAACGGGGTCCGACATCGACCCTCGTTCCGCCGCCTCCCTTGCCCTGTTCCAAGCCAAGGTCGCCAACGTTCGGGGCGTCATCCACTTGTGGGCACTGGATGGAACGTCCGCCGCCCACCTGTCCACGCAACAACTGCGCGAAGCCTCGAAGGCAGGCTGCGGCAGCGTCTTGCAGTGCGTCCAGGCGCTCACGCAGGGAACGCAGTCACCGCCTCCACCCCTGACGCTCATCACGAGAGGAGCCCAGCCCGCGGGCGGCGCGGTGCCAGGGGTGGCGCAGTCGACGCTCTGGGGGCTGGCCCGCGTGATTGCCCGTGAGCATCCGGAGCTGCGTTGCCGCATCATCGACCTGGAAGACACGCCGACGACCTCCGAGCCCGAGGCGTTGCTCGACGCGGTGCTGGACCCGAGCGACGAGCAGGAGTTCGCGCTGAGAGGCGCGGAGCGCAGGGTGGCCCGCCTCGTGCGCGCCGGCCAGCTCGCGCCAACGCACACCGTCTCCATCCGCCCCGATGCCACGTACCTCATCACGGGTGGGCTCGGTGGACTGGGTCTGCTGACGGCACGCTGGCTCGTTGAGCGGGGAGCACGCCACCTCGCGCTCCTCTCGCGCAGGCCGCCGGGACCCGAAGCCCGGACGGCGATGGCGGAGCTCACGGCGCGAGGAGCCACCGTGCTGGCCCTGCCGTGCGACGTCTCGCGCGAAGAGTCGCTCACACAGGCACTGGCCGAGCTGGAGCGGCGCCTTCCGCCGCTGCGAGGCGTCTTCCACTCCGCGGGTGTGCTGGAGGATGGCGTCCTCTCGGGACTGAGCTGGGAGCGCTTCGCCACGGTGCTCGCGCCGAAGGTCGACGGAGCCTGGAACCTCCATGTGCTCACCCGGACAAAGCCCCTCGACCTCTTCGTCATCTACGGCTCGGCGACGTCGCTGCTGGGAGCCTGGGGACAGGCGAACCACACGGCCGCCAACACCTTCCTCGATGCCTTGGCCCACCATCGCCAGGCCCTCGGACTGCCTTGCACCTGCATCGCCTGGGGCGCGTGGGAGGGAGTCGGCGCCGCGAACCGCGCGGAGGCGGGCACGCGCATGGGCGAGCTGGGCATGAGCACCATCAGCCCCGAGCGAGGCCTGGAGCTGCTCGAACGCATCCTCGCGTCCGGGGCCGCGCAGCTGGGTGTCATGCCCATCGTCTGGTCGGAGTTCGCACGGAAGGTCGGCGCCAGTCCCTATCTGTCGCGACTGCTCGCCGAGACGAAGGCGGAGCCGGAGCAGCCAGCGCGAGAGGGCCTGCTGGCACGCCTCCAGGTCGCCTCCGTGCACGAGCGACGGGTGCTGCTGGACGAGCACGTCCGGAGCCAGCTCGCGCGCGTGCTGGGGATGAGCAGCCTGGACGCCGTCGATGGAGACCACCGCCTGTTCGACCTGGGCATGGACTCGCTCACGGCGGTCGAGCTGAAAAACCGGCTGTCCACGAGCCTCGAGCGCCCGCTGCGCTCGACGCTCGTCTTCGACTTCCCACGCATCGACGCGCTGGTGGAGCACCTGGGACGCGACGTGCTGGGAGTGCTCCCACCACCCGAGCC
>NZ_JABUMQ010000310.1:0-13613 GCF_013336645.1 Myxococcus sp. CA039A
CCACCACCGCGCCGGCCGCCCCACCCCTGGCCGCGACGTCCACGAACGCGTGGGCGTCGAAGCGCTCACCCACCAGCGCCACGAAGAGGCACCCCGGGGTGAGTGCCCTCGTGTCGGTGCAGACGGCCTCGAAGGCGGCCGGCCCGGGACTTCCGAGCCGGGTCGCCCCCGTCGCCTGCACCACCTCTTCGTCGCTGAATCGAGCTGCCATAGGGGTGTGGGGCGTCCCGTCCGCGAGCCTTCTCAGCCGGCGGTGCGGCTCGCCAGTGCCTTGGCGGCGGCCTGGCGGTCATCGAAGCTGAGCTTCTCCTTGCCCACCTGCTGGTAGGTCTCGTGGCCCTTGCCAGCGATGAGGACGACATCGTCCGCGCTCGCCAGTGCAATGGCCTGCTCGATGGCGGTGCGACGGTCCGCCTCGACGAGGTAGCCCTTCTCGCCCGACTTCGCCTTGTTCGCGGAGATGCGGCGCAGGCCGCCCTTCTCCACGCCCGACGTCACCTGGCTGATGATCTCCTCCGGGTCCTCCGTGCGCGGGTTGTCGCTGGTGATGACCGTCAGGTCCGCGGCCTCCGCGGCCACCGCGCCCATCAACGGACGCTTGCCCTTGTCCCGGTCTCCTCCGCAGCCGAAGACCGTGATGACGCGGCCCTTGGCCATCGCGCGCGCAGCCTCCAGCGCGCGCTTGAGCGCGTCGTCGGTGTGCGCGTAGTCCACGAACACGGCGGGCGCCCCCGCGGGGCCGTAGTTCTCCACGCGCTCCATGCGGCCGGCCACGGGCGTCATCCGCTCGATGCCGACCTTCACGTCGCTGCGCGAGAAGCCCGCGCCGATGCCGATGCCCACCGCCAGGAGGATGTTCTCCAGGTTGTGGGGGCCCAAGAGCTTGCTCTTCAGCGCGATGTCGCCCGAGGGCGTCTTCAGCGTGCCGGTGATGCCGGCCAGCGTGAAGGTGACGTCCGAGGCCGAAATCTCACCGTTGCCGGTGCGGCTGAACTTCCACGCCATCCGCTTCTGGCCGCGCTGCTCGTTGTAGATGCGGCTGGCATACGTGTCGTCGCCATTCACGACGGCCACGCCCGTGGAGGACAGGTTCTCCGCGAAGAGCTTCCGCTTCGCCTGGAAGTAGTCCTCCATGTCCTTGTGGTAGTCGAGGTGGTCGCGGCTCAGGTTGCTGAAGCCCGCGGCCTTGAAGGTCAGCCCGTGCACGCGCTCCTGCGCGAGCGCGTGGCTGGACACCTCCATCACCACCGTCTCCACACCCGCGTCCACCATCTCCCGGAAGATGCGGTGCAGCTCCAGCGGATCCGGCGTCGTGTTGGCCGTCTCGACCGTCTTGCCCCCGAACTTGTAGCCCAGCGTGCCAATGACACCCGTGGACACGTAGGCCGCCGCGCTCATCGCCTCCAACAGGAACGACGTCGTCGTCTTTCCGTTGGTGCCGGTGACCGCCAGCAACGTCAGCTTGTCGGCCGGCCGGCCATGGAAGTTCGCGGCGATGAGGGCCAGCGCCTTGCGCGCGCTGCCCACCTTGAAGAAGGGCACCTGCGAGGAAGGCACCGGCTTCTCGGAGACCACCGCCACGGCTCCGCGTGACACGGCCTCCCCGATGAACTGGGCACCATCCTCCTTGGTGCCGGGAATGGCGATGAACAAGTCGCCAGGCTTCACATGCCGCGAGTCCTGGGTCACACCGGTGACGTCGACCGCGGAACGACCACCCGAGGTCTGCTCGGCACCACACCCTGCGAGGACATCCGTCAGCTTCATCTCTTCCCCTTCACACGAATTGCAAGCGCGGGGCCTGGAACGAGCGCGGCCTCATTGCCGCGTCGCGAGCTCCAGCGTCACCCGGGCCCCCTTCTCCACCAGTGAGCCGGCGGCGGGGGTTTGAGACACCACACGTCCACTGCCCATCACCTGTGGCTCGAGTGCCGCGGCGAGCAGCTTCACCACGGCCTCACGACCTCCGGCGCCCTGGACGTCCGGCACACGCACCGTGCCGGCCTCAGGGCTCTCCGAAACCGCCTCCTCCAACACCGGCCGAGCGGGCTCGGTGGCCTTCGCCACCGGCTTCGCCGCGACAGGCACGGGGGTTGCGGCGGCCATGGCCACCCCGGGTGCCACCGTCCGAGACGGGGGCACGGCCAGGTGGGCCATGGCAGCGGTCGCAATTTCCTTGAAAGCAGGGGCAGCCACGAGCCCCCCGTACACGTCTGTCTTGGGTTCGTCCACCACCACGAGGATGACAATGCGCGGATCCTCGGCCGGCACCATGCCGACAAAGGAGGCAATCCGCTTGTCCGAGTAGCCCCGGGCCACTGGATCCGCCTTCTGGGCGGTTCCCGTCTTGCCGGCGACCCGGTACTCCTCCATGGCGGCCTTGGGCGCGGTACCTCCCTTGACCACCACGCTTTCGAGCATGCCCACCACCTGCCGGGCCACCTTCGCGGAAACCGCCCGGCGGACCTCGGTGGGACGGTTTTCAAGCAGCACCACCCCGTCGGGGTCCACCACCTTCGACACGAGGTAGGGCCGCATCAGCACGCCATCGTTGGCCAGCGCACCATAGGCCGCCGCAATCTGCACGGCGGTGGCCGTCATGCCCTGTCCGAACGACTGGGTGGCCAGGGAGACCTCCGCCTTGGGGAACGGGATGACACCCCGGCCCTCGCCCGGCAGGGCCAGGCCCGTGCGCTCGGCGAAGCCGAAGGCATGGTAGCCGGCCACCATCTTCTCGCGGCCCAGCACCTGGGCCATCTTCGCCATGCAGATGTTGGAGGAGACCTGGAGGATGCCCCTGGGCGCCAGCCACCCGTAGGAGTGCGTGTCGTTGATGGTGTGGCGGCCCACGCGCCAGGCGCCGTTCTCGCAGAAGAAGACGCTCTCCTCGGTGACGGACTTCTCCTCCAGCGCCGTGGCCACCACGAAGGGCTTGGTGGTGGAGCCGGGCTCGAAGGTGTCCAACGCGCCTCGGTTGCGCACCGTTCCGCGAGCGATGCTCTCCGGAGTGTTCGGGTTGAAGCGGGGGTGGTTGGCCAGCGCCAGCAGCTCCCCCGTCTTCGGATCCAACGCCACCACCATGCCGGCGATGCCCTTGGCCTCCTCCACGGCCTTGGCCAACGACTTCTCCGCCACGTACTGCAGATGCCGGTCCAGGGTCAGCGTGACGGCGGCGCCCTGCCGCTCCAGCGGATCCAACGCGCCCTGGACCAACAGCTTGCGGCCCTTGGCGTCGCGGAAGCCCGACATGCGGGAGTTCTGCCCGGACAGCTCGTCCTCGAAGGCCAGCTCCAGGCCCTCCAGGCCCTTGCCGTCCATGCCCACCATGCCCACCACGTGGGCGCCCAGCTCACGCTGCGGATAGAAGCGCTTGGGCTCCTTGGTGAAGCCCATGCCGGGCAGGCCCAGCGCCTTCACCGCGGCGACTTCCTGGGGCTTGGCCTGACGCTTCACCCAGGCGAAGCGCTTGGAGCGCGCAAGCCTGGCGCCCAGTTCGTCCGCGTCCACCTTCAGCGCCTTGGCCAGCGAGCGCGAGGCCTGACGCACGTCGGGCAGCATCGATGGATCCACCCAGATGGAGTCCACCTCCACGCTCTGGGCCAGGGGCGTGCCGCGACGGTCGAAGATGTCGCCGCGACGGGCGGGGATTTCAATCTGGCGGACGTACTGGTCCTGCGCCATTCCGCGCAGCTTCTCCTGCTCGAAGACCTGCAACTGCACGGCCCGACCGAAGGCGACACCCAGGAGCAACAGGAAGAGACTGAACAAAAGCTGCACACGCAGCTTCAGTCCCTTCGCGTTGGACTCCGGGGCCCGTGTCGCCTTGAAATCCCTCACCGGCCCGAACCTCCACGGCCCGCCACGCGTACGCCGGGCTTGTCTTGAGACGGGGACGGAGCGGACGCGGAAGCGCTGCCTCGAGCCGGCTTCTCCGAGGACAGCGACACCACCGCGCTGCCAGCGGGCATCGTCATGCCGAGCTGCTCGCGCGCCACGCGCTCCAGCCGGCCCGGCGCCTTGAGCGTGGCCAGCTCCAGCTTGAGTCGGTCATTGTCCCGCGTCAGCGAGCGGCTCTCCGCCTCCGCGCGGGACAGCCGGTAGCCCATGTCCACCACCATCACCCGGCTGGTGACATGGAGCATGCCCACCGCGGCGAAGAGGGAGAACAGGAGGATGGCGGGCAACAGGTGCAACAGCACCCCCGTCAACGACACGGAGCCACGCTGGGAGGACGACGCCTTGCTCATCGCACTTTCTCCACCACGCGCAGGTGCGCGCTTCGAGAGCGGGGGTTGGCCGAAATCTCTTCGTCCGAGGCGGCCACGGCCTTCTTCGTCACCACGCTGAAGTTGCCCACGCTGGAGCAGACGCAGATGGGAAGGCCCGGAGGACAGGTGCAGCGGCCCTCCAGCGTGCGGAAGCCCTCCTTCACCTTGCGGTCCTCCAGCGAGTGGAAGGAGATGACCGCGGCGCGGCCACCGACCTTGAGGAGCGACGGCAGCGCGGCCAGGAGCGAGTCCAGCGCCTCCAGCTCCTGGTTCACCGCCATGCGCAGCGCCTGGAAGGTCCGGGTGGCGACGTGGATCCGCGTGGGCCACGCCTTGCGGGGCACCGCGCGCTTCACCACTTCGGCGGCCTCCAGCGTGCGCGTGGGCAGCGCGCGCTTGAGCTCGCGGGCGATGGGCCGGGCAAAGGGCTCCTCGCCGTACTCTTTCAGGATGAGCGCCAGCTCCGACTCGTCCGTGGACGCGATGAGCTCCGCGGCGGTGGGGCCGTCCGGGCCCATGCGCATGTCCAGCGGGCCGTCCTTCATGAAGGAGAAGCCGCGCTCGGCCACATCCAGCTGCGGGGAGGAGACCCCCAGGTCCACCAGCACGCCGTCCACCGGCAGCAGCTCCGCGGCCACGCGGGGCAGGTCCGCGAAGTTGCCGGCGCGGCCCTGGAAGCGGGGGTTGGGCCCCAGGCGGGCGGAGGCGGCGGCGAGCGCCACCGGGTCGCGGTCCACGCCCACCACGGACGCGCCCTGAGCAAGGAGCGCCTCCGTGTGGCCACCACCCCCGAGTGTGCCGTCGATGATCACCTTGCCCGCTCCGGCTCGCAGCAGCTCCACGGCTTCACGCAGAAGGACGGTCTGATGCTGGAAGTCCAAGTCCCCCACGCGGTCAGACGAAGGGAGCCCGCGCGAGTGAAAACGCGGCGCGGGCGTCGTTCATGTGCGGGTAGATTTCAAACGTGTCGTGCGCGCCGGCCGCGCGGAAGATGGCGGCCAGGTACGGCGACAGTCCAGACAGCTTCAGGTCTCCACCCGTGCGGCGGAACGCCTCGGCGCGGGCCATCAGCGGCTTGACGCCCCGGTAGTTGAGGTGCCCTACCTCGGACAGGTCCAGCACCACCTGACGCAGGCCCCGGTGCATGCGCTGGGTGAGTTCGTCGCACAGCTTCAGCAGGTCCTGCTCGCTCAGCTCGCCCTCCAGCATGAGCGTCTCCACGCGCTCGGCACCCGCCAGTGCGCTCGTCGCCCTCCGCCGGACCTCCAGAACCTGATTCATACGCGTGCCACCCTCTCGGGACTCCGACCTTTTGTCGACTTTCCGGCTATTGGTGCCGCAGCTCGGAAAGCACCTTCATCACGTCCGCGGAGGCCGCTTCCTGGCGGGCCTCTTCCTGGGCCTTCGCCCAACCCTCGCGGCTCCAAAGCTCGATCACCTTCACCATCCCCGCCCACACCACGTCCTTCTCCAGCCCCGCGTACGTCCGCAGCGACGGCGGAATCAGCAGCCGCCCCAGCCGGTCCAACGGGCACTCCTGAGCGCTCGCCACGTACAGGCGCATCAGCGTCTTCACCCCGGGCTCCATCGGATTGCGCCGCGCGAGGGACGCCTCGAGCGCCTCCCACTCCCGCACCGGGTACGCGTGGAGGCACCGGTCCAGGGCCGTGGTGATGATGAGCCGCTCGTCATAGGCCCCCACCAAGGTCTCCCGGAGCTTCGCCGGGAGGCTGGTCCGCCCCTTCGCGTCGATCTGGTGCTCATAGACGCCTCGGAACACGGGGGACGATCCACCTTTTCAGCCCTTCAGGGGATGAAGCTCCACTCCTTCCCACTTCTTGCCACTACCGGGCGGCATTCATACGCGGCCCCCCAGGGGGGGTCAAGAAAGCGCAACAGGTTGGAACACGCCGCCAGTGGGTTCCCGACATCCAGACAACCCGTCACACCTGGAAGGTCAGGTGTTTGGCGCGCCGCGGCGCCCTACCCGTGGGGAGGGGGCAAACTTGAGCTCCCTCCGGGAAGAGCGCAGAGTGACGGCTCCGTGAACACGAACGTGCGACTGAAGGTGGCCTACAAGAGCCCGCAGTCCCTGGTGGGGGAGTACACGCGCAGCGTGGGTCAAGGTGGCGCCACGCTCCAGACGCGGCGCAGCCTCCCGCTGGGGACTCGCTTCACTTTCGAGCTGCATGCCGGAGGGGTACCCCGGCCCGTGGAGGTCTTGGGCGAAGTCGTGCAGGTGGAGCCCCGCGAGGAGCGCAACTACCTGGTCACCGTGCGTTATGGCGCCAGCGAGGACCGCACCGCGCTGGACGCCGTGCTCAAGCGGATCTTCGCCGCCCAGGAGCAGGAGGGGCTGCGGCGCTTTCCCCGGCTCCCGCTGCACCTGCGCGCGGTGGAGGCCACGCCCCTGTCGCCGACGTTCCTGGTCCGGGACATCTCCCGAGGCGGCGTGGGGCTGGAGGTCATGGCGCCCACCCTGCCCCGCCACGTGCGCGTGGGCACGCCCTTCCTGCTGGAGATGGATTTGACGGGCGGCTCGCTGCTCCTGCACGGCGAGGTGGTGTGGACGTCGTCGGTGCCCCGGAAGAACGCCACCGAGGCGACGCCCGGCTTCGGCGCCACGTTCGGCCGGCTGCGGGCGCCCATGCAGCAGCGGCTGGACGCGCTGCTCGCGCTGGAGTCGCTGCCCCCCGCGCCCTGGAAGGCGCGGGTGAGCTTTGGCATGGACGCCGTGACGCGGATGCCGTGACGGCGCCTGGCTACTCCGTGAAGGGGTAGCCGCCGGCGGACTCGATGGCGGCCATCACCGTCTCGCGCAGCTCCGCGGGGTTGTAGGGCGTGAAGATGTCCTGCGTGGCCAGCCGCTTCAGCTCCTTGTCCAGCGCGTCACCCTGGAGCGTCGCGCACAGCGCGCGGCGCGTCCTGTCGTAGGCGCGGGGGATGCTGTCGAGCGCGAACAGGCGCACCAGCGCCAGCCGCACCGGATCCAACGTTCCGCCGGACGCCGCCTGTCGGGTGCGCGTCACCAGCGAGTCCAGGGCGAAGGCGTCCATCACCACGTCGGAGAGCGAGGCGAGCACCTCCTGGTGCTGCTCCAGCTCCGGACCGAACGTCTCCGCCGCCACGCGCAGGCCGTGGAGGGCCAGGCGCTTGGCGACCTCGGCGGCCACTTCCTGCGGGGCCAGCGCGTCGTCGGTCCGGGCCCGGGGCTTCTCGCCTCGCGACAGCTCCTCCGCCACGTTGCCCGCCATGGCGAACAGCGGCAGGTCACCCTTCACCGCGCGCTTGATGAGCATGCCGGTGATGAGCATGCGGTTGATTTCGTTGGTGCCCTCGAAGATGCGGTTGATGCGCGCGTCGCGGTAGGCGCGCTCGACGGGGTACTCCTCGATGTAGCCCGCGCCGCCGTGCAACTGCACCGCGTCGTCCACCACCTGCCCCAGGGCCTCCGAGCCGTAGACCTTCATGATGGAGGACTCGATGGCGTACTCCTCCACGGCGGCCAGGAGATGCCCCTCGTAGCCGGGGGCGGACTTGTCGCGAGCGGCGAGGCGCGCGTCGACGAGGCCCGTGGTGCGGTAGGTCATGCTCTCCAACGCGTAGATGAGCGCGGCCATGCGCGCCAGCTTCTCGCGCGACAGCGGGAAGCGGACGATGGGCGTGCCGAACTGCTTGCGCTCCTGCACGAAGCGCAGCGCGTTGCCGAGCTGGAGCTTCATGCCCCCGAGCACGCCCGCGCCCAGCTTCAACCGACCGTAGTTGAGGATGTTGAAGGCAATCTTGTGACCCTTGCCCACCTCGCCCAGCAGATTCTCCGCCGGGACGCGCGCGTCCTCGAAGTAGAGCGGGCACGTGGACGAGCCACGGATGCCCATCTTGTGCTCCTCGGGCCCCACCGTGAGGCCCGGAGTGTCCTTCTCCACGATGAAGCCGGTGAACTTGTCGCCGTCCACCTTGGCGAAGACGATGAACACGTCCGCGAACGCCGCGTTGGTGATGTAGAGCTTGGAGCCGTTGAGAATCCAGTGCTTGCCGTCCGGCGAGCGCACCGCCTTCGTCTTCGCGCCCAGCGCGTCACTTCCGCTGCCCTGCTCCGTGAGTGCGTACGCCGCCACCCATTCGCCGGTGCCCAGCTTGGGCAGGTACTTCGCCTTCTGCGCGGCGTTGCCGAACCAGACGATGGGCAGCGAGCCGATGCCCGTGTGCGCGCCGAACGTCACGGACCAGGAGCCGTTGAGGCTCATCGCCTCGGCGAGCAGGAGCGACGTGGTCTTGTCCAGGCCCGTGCCGCCGTAGGCCTCCGGGATGTCCACGCTGAGCAGACCCAGCTCGCCCGCGTGGCGCAGCAGCTCGCGCAAGAGCACGTTGTCCTTGTGCTCGATTCGCACCGCCTGGGGCAGCACCTGCTCGCGGCTGAACTGGAGCGCCGTGCGGAAGAAGAGGCGTTGCTCCTCGGTGAAGGTCTCCGGCGTGACGAAGCGGGAGGTACCGACCTCCTGGAAGAGGAAGGCCCCTCCGGTGGGAATTTCCTTCGACGCGGCGGGCTCGTTCACTGCGGCCATCGATGACCTCCCAGATGCGCGAAGGGCCTCACGTCCGTCGAGCGGAGAGTCGGCCCATCCTTGGCAAGCTATGAAGCGCCGCATCATAGGAGGAGTGGCGAGCAGGCCAGCCCTTTTCTCTCGGGTTCAGCCCGGCGGTTTCGCCAGGCAGTACCGAGGTGGCACACGACCGTTCCGCTGAGCGGAACGGCCACGCCGTCTCCATGAGTCACAAGGCCGCAGCGGATTGTGCCGTGAGCGACAATCACGTCCGTCGGGGCGAGCCCCCGCCATTCACAGTGCTCACCCATGCGACCTCACTTCAATCAGGGGCCCTCTTCCGCTCCTGTGAATGGGGGTTGTCATGGGGATGAGGACACGGGTGTTGTCGTGGTTGTGCGTCGTGGGCGTCATCGCGGGCAGCGCGAGGTCGACCGCCGCCGAGCCGCTCGCGGGAGGCCTGTCATGGGCCCATCAGCTCAGCGGTCCTGGGGACGACGAGACCGGACGGATTGCCTCCGGCAAAGACGGAAGCTTCATCTCCTTCATCAACTTCACAGGCAGCATCGACGTGGGGGCGGGCCCCATCCAGGCACCGGGTGGGCCGACGGACCGGGCCCTGGCGCTCGTTCGTCATGACGCCCAGGGCCAGCCGAGTGTCATCCGAGTCATCAGCGGGCTCTACGCGCTTCGTCACGCGGTGGACGGACAGGGCAACATCATCATCATCGTCGAGGCCATCGGCGTCAGCCCCGGCAGCAGCCTGTTCAGCGACGGCCTCCAACTGGTGAAGCTCAGTGCCACCGGTCGCCTGCTCTGGCTGCGTCCCATCCTCTCCACCGACATTTTCGTCCAGACGCTCGTGACCGACCGCGACGGCAACATCGGCATCGGTGGCTACAGCGTGACGTCACAAGGCAGCCCCCGGCTCACCTTCCTCAAGCACAACTCCGAGGGCACCCGGCTGTGGCGCTTCGTCGACACGGACACCACCCAGAGCCTGGGCCGGACCGCCACCGCCGACAGCGAGGGCAACTTCTTCGTGGGTGGCGATGCCCTGGGAGCCACGAGCTCCTCGGAGCCCTACCTCGTCATGCTCTCGCCCGAAGGACAGCCGCGCTGGCGTCGGCGATTGCTTGGCGCGCTGGGCTTCGCCTTCGGCCTGGCCACCCATGGCAACCGCGTGGTGATGGTCGGCACGTACGCGTTCACCTTCACCTTCGCCGGGCAGACCCACACCTCCACTGGCAACCTCGGCATCAACCAGGACGCGTTCGTCGTCGCCTGGACGCGCGATGGCGAGGAGCGCTGGGCGTACAACTTCGGCTTCGACATCGAGAGCGTCGCCATGGACGAGCGCGACGGCGTCACCGTCGTCGGGGGCTATCAGGCGGGCAGCTCGGACCTGGGCATCCTGGGCCCGCTGCCCGGCAACCCGTCGAGCGCCGCCAACGTCTACGTCGCGAAGTTCGACCGCATCCAGGGCCAGCGCCGCTGGGTACAAAGCTTCCCCAGCGGCCTGGACCGCAGCTCTCCCGGTCTCGACGAGGGCACCGTCGCCGTCTCCAAGGACGGCCGCGCCGCGGTCCTCGGCCTCTTCCACGACACGCTCCAGGTGGGCTCGCGGACATGGACGGCGAGCGGCGTGTCGGACCTCTTCCTGTTCGGCTTCCAGCCCTGAGCGTCAGCCCCCATCCCTGACACGAGGAGGCGTCGGGAACACGAGGCACAGGGTGTCGAACAAGGGCTCGCCCGGGGCCGTGTATACGGCTCCGAGCGCACGCGCGGCCTGGGAGACCTCGGTGCCAAACGAGGGGACCAGGCAGATGTCCTCGGACTGCTTGAAGCGGCCCTTGAGCAACCCCAACCCGTGCCGCAACGTCGCCAGGTCCTGGCGCCCCTCGCGCACCGGCACCGAGGGACCATTCGCATCGGGACCGGGGAGCTTGCCCACGCTGGTGCTCAGCTCGAAGCCGTCCGCGCGCTGGATGATGCGCAGCTTTCCCGGCGCCACCTCCGCCAGCCACTCGCGAAAGCCCTCCTCATCGCGAAGCACCAGCGGATACGCCACCGGTGCATCCGGATGCGCCAGCCACACCGTCTCGGCGGAGTCCCGCAGCATCGCGAGCAGTTCGGAGACCTGCGCCAGGAACGTGTCCGCGTCGGGCACCAGCACGACTTCGCGCCCCTTCACCCGCTCCGCGAGACGCGCGAGGGATGCCGGACGCGAGGGCTCGAACGTCTCGTCCCCGAGCCGCGCGTGCTCACCCGCCAGCGACAGTCGCAACGCGTTGGACGGCAGCGCCTCGCCATACACGGGCACGGACTCGGGCACGTCGCCTCGAGCGACAGGCCCTCCATCCTCGGACGCTCGACTCCCTCCCGTGGCGAGCGAAGGCAATGGCGCGGGCTTCAGCGACTGGAGCGGCTCGGCGGCCTTCTCCTCTCGACAGCCCACCACCGCGAGCAGCGGACACAGCAGCACCACGAGGCGTCGAACACCGAGAGAGGCGATTCGCGTCCGCGCTTCGAGGCACCGCCGGGTCGCGAGGCGAAGCCAGTCGAGTCGCCGCCGCCCCTCGCTGCCTCGAACCTCCGCGACACACTGCACGAACGTCATGGAGGCGTCGGGCCCGCGGTGGCCGGCAGCGACACGGAGGGCTTCGGCAGCACGCTCGCCACACAGGCCGCGTCCGCCAGCCCCAGGCCGACGGCGTGCTCCGCCGCTTCACGCGCGTCCTTGAACAGCACCATGTCCTGGAAGCGCTTCACGTCCTTCGTGCGCCCCGCGTCGCGGATGTAGACGGCCTTCACCCGTCCCGGGAACTCCTCGCGAATCTGCGCGTAGACCTCCGGGTCCTTCTCCCCCGAGTCCCCCACCAGCACGACGGGCAGCGGGAACTGCGTGAGCAGGCGGCGGATGATGGGCTGCTTGTAGTTGGACAGCGACGACGGGCCCAGGTCCCGCAGGTACACGCCAAAACCCGCCGGGAACTGGTGCCGCTCCAGGAACCCGCGCACGCGCGGCAGGTACTGGACGGGCGAGCCGCTCACCAGCGCGAACGCCGAGGACGTCGCGCTCCCCCGCAGGCATCCGTAGAGCGCCGCCATGCCCGGCACCACCTCCTGCGTGTCCGAGTCCTTCAGCAGCGCCGTCTGCACCAGCTTCGCCGGCTTCGTCACCTGCGTCACCGCCAGCGTGTCGTCGAAGTCGGAGACCACCAGCAGCGACGTCGACGCCGGCAGCACCTCCACGCGCGCGCTGATGATGGCGCCCTCCACCCACGCCTCCGCCTCGGAAGCGCCCTCCTTGAAGCGGCCTCCCTCGGGCGGCATCAAGGTGACCTCGAAGCCACCGTCGTGCCCGCTCGTCACGATGGCGGTGACGCCCTGGAAGCGCACCGACACCTTCGCGCCCTCCCAGTTGGGCGCCGCCAGCCGTCGCAGGTTCCGAGACAGCGCCGAGCTGCCGTCCGAGGGCGCCTCCTTCAGCACGCGCCCCTGAAGCATGACGCGCTCGGGCAACCCCAACACCGGCGCCAACAGCACCGCGGGCGCCGCCACCGCGTGGGAGCCCCCGAGTAAGACACCCAGGACAAAGAGACGAGTGAGCATGTTCAACGGAATTTTCCCGTGTTAACGTTCCTGGAGCCCTGATGATAGCTTCGCGCGGGCCTCAAGAGGCGTCGTGGAGTCGTGGAGGGGCAGCACAGCGGCCCGGTGCGCCCAGAGGAGCCGGAAGACACGTGGAGCACCCGTCCGAAGGGCTCGATTTCGGCAAGTACACGTTGCTCGAGCGCATCGCGACGGGCGGCATGGCGGAGATCTACCGCGCCCGGATGACGGCGGTGGCGGGGGTCACCAAGCCCGTCGTCATCAAGAAAATCCTGCCGGGCTACGCGGACAAGAGCGCCTTCGTCTCCATGTTCGTCAACGAGGCGCGCATCGCCGCGGGGCTGAGCCACGGCAACATCGCCCAGGTCTTCGACTTTGGCGAAGTGGGCGGCCAGTACTTCATCGCCATGGAGTGGGTGGACGGGCATCCGCTGTCACGCGTGCTGCGACGCGCCCGGGAGAAGGGGCTCCACACCCTACCCCAACCGCTTGCCCTGCTGGTGACGGTGGAGGTGCTCAAGGGGCTGGCCTACGCCCACACCCGGCTGGATGACCGGGGCCGTCCGCTGCACATCATCCACCGCGACGTCAGCCCGCAGAACGTGCTCCTGAGCTTCGAGGGCCAGGTGAAGCTGGTGGACTTCGGCATCGCCCGGGCCCGGCTCGCCAGCGATGGCGTCAGCGACGAGTCCGACGAGACGGAGGCCAAGGGCAAGTACGCGTACTTCGCCCCGGAGCAGGCCCGGGGCCGGGAGCTGGACGCCCGCGCGGACATCTTCGCCGCGGGCACGCTGCTGTACGAGACGCTGTGCGGGCGACTGCCCTTCGAGGGCTCCGTCCCGGACGTGATGCGCAAGATTGCCCTGGGCGACTTTCCGCGTCCGCGCGAGCTGGCCCCGGACATCCCTCCGGCCCTGGAGCGCATCCTCCTCACCGCCCTCGCCGTGGAGCGCGAGCAGCGCTACCCCACCGCCGAGGCCTTCGCCGAGGCCCTCACCCGCTACCTGCACACCGCCACGCCCGACGTCTCCTCCAGCGCGCTGGCCCACTTCATGGGCTACCTGTTCGAGACGGAGCTGGTGGCGGATGGACGGCCCGTGCTGCTGCCGCGAGAGTTCCTCGCGCAGATGGCCCGCTGGGCAAAGGCCCCCTCCGAGCGACACACGGTCCACGAGCCGTCCCCGCT
>NZ_JABUMQ010000311.1:0-13528 GCF_013336645.1 Myxococcus sp. CA039A
CGGCGAAGGCGGGGCGGGCGCAGGGCCGGCCGGTGCTGGCGATGCCGGGGGATGTACGTCAGGCGGATGCGGCAGGCTGCAACGCCCTGCTGCGGGAAGGGCACGCGAGTGCGTGCCTGGATGCGAAGGACGTCTGGCGGGCGGTGGGTGTTGACCCTGGGTGGATGGTGGCGCCGGGAAAGGCTGATTCGTGGGAAGGGCTCTCCGCGGAAGCGCGGGGCGCCTATGCGGTGTTGGACCGGATTCCCCGGACGTTCGATGAGGTGCTGACCGGGAGCACCCTCACACCCGCGGCGCTCGTCAGCGCGCTGGTGGAGCTGGAGATGACGGGGCTGGTCGTCCAGCACCCGGGCAGGCTGTACGAGAAGATCTAGGTAGGAGAGTCATGGCCACGCGGACGAAGAAGAAGGCGGAAGAGACCGAGGCGACCGAGGAAAAGGCGCCCCGCGAGGCGGCCGGTCGCACGGCCGCCAAGAAGAAGACTGCGGCCAAGAAGAAGCCCGCGGCCAAGAAGACCGCGGCCAAGAAGACCGCGGCCCGCCGGCGTACCACCAAGAAGGGTGACGACGACTCGCTGCCCGCCGTGGACGCGGACGCCGAGGAAGAGGCCACGCCGCGCGGCAAGGGGCCGCACTACCTGGTCGTCGTGGAGTCGCCCGCCAAGGCGAAGACCATCAAGAAGTACCTGGGCTCCGGCTACACGGTGAAGGCGTCCGTGGGGCACGTGAAGGACTTGCCCAAGAGCAAGATTGGCGTCGACGTGGAGCACGACTTCCAGCCCGAGTACGAGGTCATCAAGGGCAAGGAGAAGGTGCTCAACGAGCTGAAGAAGATGGCGAAGTCCGCCGACAAGGTCTTCCTGGCCACGGACCCCGACCGCGAGGGCGAGGCCATTGCGTGGCACATCAAGGAAGAGCTGGCGCATCCGGACGCGATGCGGGTGACCTTCAACGAAATCACCAAGAAGGCCATCCAGGAAGCCATCGCCCAGCCGCGTGAGCTGAACCAGGACAACTACGACTCGCAGCAGACGCGTCGCATCCTGGACCGCCTGGTGGGCTATCAAATCTCGCCGCTGCTCTGGCAGAAGATCCGCCGGGGCCTGTCCGCCGGACGCGTGCAGTCCGTCGCGGTGCGCCTCATCGTGGAGCGCGAGGCGGAGATCAAGGCCTTCGTCCCCGAGGAGTACTGGACGCTCGACGCGCTCCTGGAAGGCCCCACCGGCCCGCCGCCGTTCAAGGCCAAGCTGTCCAAGGTGGACGGCAAGAAGGTGGAGCTGAAGGACCGCGCCATCACCGAGGGCCTGGTCAACGAGCTGAAGGACGCCGCGTTCTCCGTGGCCAAGGTGGACCGCCGCGAGCGGCGCCGCAACGCGCCCGCGCCCTTCATCACCTCCAAGCTCCAGCAGGAGGCGGCCAACCGGCTGTCCTTCACCGCGAAGAAGACGATGACGCTGGCGCAGAAGCTCTACGAGGGCGTGCCCCTCGGCGAGGAAGGCCAGACGGCGCTCATCACGTATATGCGCACGGACTCCACGCGTCTGTCGGACGACGCCGTGAAGCAGGTGCGGGAGATGATCGGCTCCAAGTACGGCGCGGAGTACCTGCCGGAAGAGCCGGTGGTCTACAAGTCCAGGAAGAGCGCGCAGGATGCCCACGAGGCCATCCGCCCCACGTCGCTGGAGTACCCGCCGGAGCGCGTGCGGCCCTTCTTCGACGCGATGGACGAGCAGGACATGTTCCGGCTCTACGAGCTCATCTACAACCGCTTCGTGGCGTGCCAGATGAAGCCCGCTGTGTACGACCAGACGAGCGCGGACATCGCCGCGGGCCGGGCCACGTTCCGCGCCTCCGGCAGCACGCTGAAGTTCCCCGGCTACCTCGCGGTGTACGGCGCGGGCCTGACGCCGGAAGAGGAGTCGGAGAAGGAGAAGGCCAAGGCCGCGGGCGAAGAGGGCGCGGATGGCGCCGACGCCGTGGGCGACCTGCCGCTGCTCAACGACAACGACAAGCTGGGCCTGCAGAAGCTCCTGCACGAGCAGCACTTCACCCAGCCGCCCCCGCGCTTCAGCGAGGCCACGCTGGTGAAGGAGCTGGAAGAGAAGGGCATTGGCCGCCCGTCCACCTACGCGGCCATCCTCTCCACCATCCAGGACAAGAAGTACGTGGAGAAGCTCGAGGGCCGCTTCCGGCCCACGGACCTGGGGCAGATGACGAACGAGATGCTCGTCAAACACTTCCCCCACGAACTGGACGTCACCTTCACCGCGACGATGGAGGAGAAGCTCGACCAGATCTCCGAGGGCGAAGCGAAGTGGGTGTCGGTGCTGCGCGACTTCTACGGGCCCTTCAAGGACACGCTCGAGAAGGCGAAGGCGGAGATGCGCGACGTCAAGCGCGAGGAGATCAAGACCGACATCGCCTGTGAGAAGTGCAGCAACCACTTCGTCATCAAGTTCGGAAAGATGGGGCACTTCCTCGCCTGTTCGAACTACCCCGACTGCAAGAACACCAAGGACTTCAAGCGGGATGCCGAGGGGAAGATCGTCATCGTCGAGGAAGAGACGACGGACGAGCTGTGCGAGAAGTGCGGCAAGCCCATGGTCATCAAGCGCGGACGCTTCGGGCGCTTCATGGCGTGCTCGGGCTACCCGGACTGCAAGACGTCCAAGCCCATCTCCATCGGCGTGGGTTGCCCGGAGTGCAAGCAGGGCTACCTGACCGAGCGCCGCAGCGGCCGCGGGAAGATCTTCTTCGGCTGCAACCGCTACCCGGACTGCCGCTTCGCCGCGTGGGACCGGCCCCTGGCGGAGGCGTGCCCGGATTGTGCGTCGCCGTATCTGCTCCAGAAGTTCTCCAAGCGGGACGGCGCGTACGTCGCCTGCCCGAACAAGGAGTGCGGTTACCGGCGGGAGGTCGCTGAGCAGTCGGGCGTCCCCACGGACCCGGGAACGTCGTCGGCGGCCTGAAAACCCAAGTGTTTACAGGGGGCTGGCCCGTCCGTGGCTTGACAGCTTCGGCGGGCCCGCCCTACAACCCGACCAATGATTTCCTCGGTGGTCAGCGAGCTGCTGGTCAACGCGAGCCTCGCGGCCGCGGACGCCGGAAAGCTCGGCGTCACGGACTCCGTCATCAAGTTCTTCAAGGATGGCGGTCCGTTCATGTTCGTGAACCTGTTCTGGCTGGCGTGCGCGCTGGCGGTGGCGTTGGAGCGCATCGTCACGCTGGTGTTCCGCTACAACCTGAACCCGGCGCCCTTCATGGAGCAGATCTCCAAGCTGGTGCGCGGCGGCAACCTGGACCGCGCGGTGAAGGTGTGCGGCATGGCGCCGACCGCGCCCCTGGCCAAGGTCATCCGCGCGGGGCTGGTGCACGCGAACCGGGGTGAAATCGAGGTGGCCAAGGCAGTGGAAGAGGCCCTCATCGAGCACAGCCCGCATGTGTCCAAGCGCATCCCCTGGCTGTGGTCCCTGGCGAACATCGCCACGCTGGTGGGCCTGGTTGGCACCATCTTCGGCCTCATCGGCACCTTCCAGGCGCTGGGCGACGTGCCGGCGGACCAGAAGCAGCGGCTGTTGTCGGACGGCATCTCCAAGGCGATGAACAACACCGCCTTCGCGCTCTCCATCGCGGTGGTCTGCATCATCTTCCACCTGTTCCTCACGTCGTACGCGAAGAGCATGGTGGAGAGCCTGGAGCTCAACGCGCTGAAGCTGGAGAACCTCCTGTCGCGTCGCGGCAGCGTGGACCCGGCGGCCACGGAGCTCGAAGCCCGCGCGTCGTAGGGCGGGGCGAGCGCGCGCCATGGCGTTCCACTACTCCCGCCGCAAGCTGAAGGTCCGCGAGGAAGAAGAGTCGGGCGAGCTGAACGTCGTCCCGTACCTCGACATCCTCATGAACCTCATCATCTTCATGCTGCTGTCGATCACGGGGCTGACCTCGTTCGGCATCCTCAACGTGAGCGCGCCAGGCTACGGCGCGCCGTCCACGGGGATGACGCCAGAGTCGCCGAGCGACGAGCCGAAGCTCACGCTGTCCGTGCTCATCTCCCGCAAGGGCCACTTCGTCAGCAGTGAGAACGCCATCCTCGGAGAAGGCGGCGCGCCCACGGTGCCGACGACCGCCGACGGCGTCTACGACTACGCCGCGCTCAACGCGTGGATGGTGAAGATAAAGACCGAGTTTCCCAAGGAGACGAAGGTCATCGTCGGCGCGGACGCGGATGTGCCCTACGACGTGCTCATCCAGACGATGGATGCGTTGCGCGAGGAGCAGGGTCCCCAGCGCCGGTTGCTGTTCCCCGATGTCACCCTGGCGGGGACCTGAGCCATGTCCTCCGAACCCATGTCGCACGCGCCTGATGCCGTCGACGAGGAGGCCCTGGCGCGGCTGCGCTTCCGCCGGGCGCTGTCTCGCAAGAAGCGCAAGGAGCGCGACGCGGCGGGAGAAATCAAGGAGCTGAACATCACCGCGATGATGGACATGATGACCATCCTCCTGGTGTTCCTGCTCAAGTCCTTCGCGTCGTCCTCCGCGGCGGTGACGGCCTCCGAGGACGTCCGGCCGCCCATCTCCACCACGCGCGCCACGCCGCAGGACACCATCGCCGTCACCATCACCGCCAAGAGCCTGCTGGTGGGGGAGCGGGAGGTGCTGCGGCTGCAGAACGGTCAGCTCCCCGCCGAGGCACTCCAGGGCCGGCTGGTGCTCCCGCTCGACGCCCGGTTCAAGAAGGAAGTGGAGAAGCTGAAGTACATCGCCGAGCGCAACCCTCAGGCGCCCTTCAGCAAGGAGCTGTCGGTCATCGCGGACCGCAAGGTCCCCTACGATTTGCTCCTCAGCGTGCTCTACACGGCGGGACAGAACGAGCTGGAGAACTACCGCTTCGTCGTCCTCAAGAAAGAGGGCGACTGAAGAACGAGCGGCGCTCCCCGGCGGAACCAGGGAGCGCCCGCCTGTCACGTCACCGGCACAGGGCTACAGCGACGGCGTCGCGTAGTGCCCGCCGCGTGTGTCCTGCTCGTGCTGCTCGGCGTCCTCCGCGCAGCGGATGGCGAAGGGCAGGGCTTCCAGGCGGTCCATGGAGATCTCCTGGCCGCAGTCCACGCACTCGCCGAAGACGCCCGTGTCCATGCGCAGCAGCGCGGCGTCGATGAGCATGACCTCGCGGCGCTGGGCCTCCATCAGACTGGACAGGGTGTAGTCCGCCAGCTCCGACTGGGCGTTCTCCTCGTACTCGGGATCCCGCTCCTGCTCCTTGAGCGCGGTCAGCTCGCGGTGCGTGCCGCTGCTGGTGGTGAGGATTTCCCGCCTGCGGCGCTGAAGAATCTCGCGAACCTTCAGCAAATCTTGGGCTCGGCTCATGGTGGCCTCGTTTCCGTGTTGCTGTCTTCGAGTGCGTTGTGCGCTCGCTCGGAAGAACGCTGCCTCGAGCGATGAACGCGAGAAACGTAGGGGTGCAACCCAGGTGGGGAAACCGCGCCTTCCAACCAGGGGCGAAGGTGGCTCGGGGGGCAGGCGGCCGGACGTGGGGCCCTGGACAAGACGCCGGGTTGACGCCCATGGCTTCGCGAGTGGGACAGGGCGTGCCAGTCCTGCTAACTGTTCGCTGACGGGCTGGCGCTCGGCGCTCCCGGGAGGAACAGGATGGCGGACGTGAAGCAGCAGCGGGTGACGGTGATTGGCGGCGGCCTGGCCGGTACGGAGTGCGCATACCAGCTCGCCCGCCGGGGTGTGCCGGTGGTGCTGCGCGAAATGAAGCCCCACAAGCGTTCTCCGGCGCACAAGTCGGATCAGCTCGCGGAGCTGGTGTGCAGCAACTCGCTGCGCTCGGACAACCCGGAGAGTGCCATTGGCCTGCTGCACGCGGAGCTGCGCTCGCTGGGCTCTCTGATTCTGAGCAGCGCGGATGCCCACCGGGTACCCGCCGGAGACGCGCTGGCGGTGGAGCGCGAGGGCTTCTCCAAGGCCATCACCGAGTCGCTGCTGCGCCAGGCGGGCGTGGAGCTGGTGGCCGGCGAGGTGGAGACGCTGCCAGAGGAGGGCCCCGTCGTTGTGGCCACCGGGCCGCTGACCTCGGATGCCCTCACTCGTGAGCTGGAGCGGCACGTGGGGCAGAAGCTCTATTTCTACGACTCCATCGCCCCCATCCTCTCCGGAGACTCCATCGACCTGACGGTGGCCTTCCGACAGAGTCGCTACGGCAAGGGCGGCGGCGACGACTACCTGAACCTGCCGATGAACCGCGAGGAGTACTACCGCTTCATCGCCGAGTTGAAGGCGGGGCAGAAGGTGGTGCCGCACAGTTTCGAGGAACCGAAATACTTCGAAGGCTGTCTGCCCATCGAGGTCATGGCGGAACGCGGCGACGACACCCTGGCCTACGGGCCGATGAAGCCGGTGGGACTCCGGGACCCTCGCACGGGCCAGGAGCCGCACGCGGTGGTGCAGTTGCGCATGGAGGACCGCGCCGGTACGTCCTGGAACATGGTGGGCTTCCAGACGCGCCTGACGTGGGGCGAGCAGAAGCGCATCTTCGTCTCCTGCATCCCCGGCCTCCAGAACGCGGAGTTCCTCCGGATGGGGCAGATTCACCGCAACACCTTCATCGACTCGCCCCGGCTGCTGTCGGCTGACTTGTCCCTGAAGACCGAGCCCCGGGTGTTCTTCGCGGGGCAGGTGTCCGGCGTGGAGGGGTACGTGGAGAGCGCGGCGTGTGGCTACCTGGTGGCGCTGGCGCTGCACGCGCGCTTGAGCGGGAAGGAGTGGGTGCCGCCCCCGGCGACGACGGCGCTGGGCTCGCTGTTCCGTCATGTGACGGGCGAAGCGCACCCGCCGGACTACCCGCATCAGCCCTCCAACATCATCTATGGCCTCTTCCCGCCGCTGACCGGGCGGATGAAGAAGGCGGACAAGCGGGCGGCGTACTCGGCCCGCGCGAAGCAGGACCTGGCGGCGTGGCTGCCGCACGCGGGTGTCCCCTCGTCGGGCACCCCGGAGCTTGAGGAGCAGAGGAGCGCATGATGCGGCCGAGGCTGGGACGACTTCTGGGCGCGGGCCTGATGGCCTCGCTCATGGTGGCGGGCACGGGGTGCAAGAAGGGCGAGGACAGCGGGGCGAAGGGGAATGCCCCCGCCGCGACGGCCTCGGGTGGCTCCGCGCCTCCGAGCCGCGCGTCCGCGCCGAGCAGCTCCGGACGTGGCGCGCCCGCTGGAGCAGGGCAGGGCCTGCTGCTGGCGGCGGGCCGCGCGGCGGACCTGCGGCTGACGTCGGACGGACGCTTCGCCACGTACCTGTTGAACGGGCAGAAGCCCCGGCTGGACGGCGTGCCTCCGCAGATGTTGCTCGGGGAGCTGTTCGTGGTGGCCGTGGAGGGGGGCGAGCCGCGCAAGCTGGGCGACAGCGTGACGAACGTGCCGGGCGGGCTGCTGTTCTCGGCGGACTCGAAGCACGCGCTGTACCTCACCGGCTACAACCCGGCCTCGCAGTCCGGCTCGCTCAACGTGGCGGTGCTGGATGACGCGAAGGCGGAGCCGACGGTGCTGGGCACGGCGGTCAGCTACATGCTGCCGTCGCCGGACGGGACGAAGCTGGCCTTCGTGGACGGCGGCAAGTTGAAGCTGGGCCCGCTGCCCTCGGGGCCGTTCGTCGACGTGGCGGCCGAGGTGAGCACCGCGCAGTTCACCTCCGACAGCAAGACGCTGCTGCTCAAGCGGCGGCTGTCCGCGGCGGGGGGGCTCGCGGCGGTGTCGGTGGAGAAGCCCGAGGAGGCGCCGCGCAAGCTCGCGGACCAGGTGGGTGACTACGCAGTGTCTCCGGATGGTCAGCGCGTGGCCTTCCAGGTGCGCAGCGAATCCGTGCGCGGGCTCTACGACTTGTACCTGGCGGAGCTGCCGGGGCAGAAGCCGAAGCGGCTGGCCGTGGCGGCGCAGGCCTTCGGGTTCTCTCCGGATGGCAAGTGGCTGGCGCGCTCGGAGAACGGCAAGCCGGACGTGCCGGGTGACTTGTATGTGGGCCCCGCCTCCGGCGGGCCGGGCCGCAAGGTGGGCGAGCGCGTGGAGATCTTCTCCTTCTCCCCGGACTCGCAGGCCGTGGGCTTCCTGGACAGGTACGACGTGACGGCGCGCGCGGGCTTGATGGCCGTGGCCTCGCTGCCGGATGGCGCGCCGAAGCGGGTGGGGGACCGTGTGCCCAACTTCGTCTGGGGCTCGGACGCGCGCTACGTGGCCTTCCTCTCGCGCTTCCTCAAGCCGGAGTACTCCGTGGACCTGATGCTCTATCCCCTGGGCGCGGAGAAGGCGGAGAAGGTGCACCGGGGCGTCTTCGGCTACGGCTTCATGCCGGGCAACGGGCAGGTGGTGTTCCGCGCCAACTGCATCCGCAACGGACGCGCGTGTGACTTCAAGGCGCTCGAGCTGCCCCAGAAGGCGGACCCGCAGACGTGGCTCCAGGGCATCTTCAGCTACAAGCTCTCCGCGGATGGTCAGCGCGTGCTGGCGACGTCGGCGCGGATGGACTCGGACACGTACGACATCGCCGTGTACGACGCGAAGACGCAGGCGCGAAAGCCGTTGGACCAGGGCGTCCAGGTGCCGGTGTACTTCGGCGGCAAGGATGACTCGCGCGCCGTGTACATCATCTCCCAGGGGCCGAAGGCCGGCGTCTACAGCGTGTCGGCCCTCCCGTAGTCGCGCGTCGCGTGGGGTTCACCGGAGCGTGAGTTGGAAGCTCACGCCTCCGGGCCCGACGCTGAAGCCCGCGTGGGGGCCGAAGAGGAGCAGGGAGAACAGGGCCATGCCCAGGCACATGAGGGCGACCTTTCGACCCGTGCGCAGGGAGTGGAAGAACGTCGTCTCGTAGTTGGCTCCCACGAAGCGCAGCGCGAAGAGCAGGCCAACGGGCAGCAGCGGCGTCTCGTTCACCGTGAACCAGAGGGTGGAGAGCGCGAGCAGTTGGTAGTAGCGCTTGCGGCTCAGGTGGAAGCGGTCGTCGTATTCGGCGGCGGCGTGCATGGGCTGCCTTTCTTTCGTGCGAGGCCAGGTGTGCCGCCGCGTCGATTGCAGGGGGCTCGCCACTCGCAGGCGCACGTCGTTCCGGTGGCTTGGAACGCGCCGTCGTCCGGGTGATGGGACACCCGGTCCGACGTGACAGCCGAGCGGCTGGCCTCATGGAGAGACGCTGCTTCGGAGCCGTGCGAGGTGACGTCGGGTGTGCTTAGGTCCGCCGCCTGTATGACTTCGACTCCGCTCACCTATCGCCGCTATGGCGGCTCGCTTCAGGTCGACATTCCTTCCTTCGATGTGCTCGTGGAGGCCGCGCGCATTCCCGAGACGCAGTGGATCGCCACGGCGTGTCCGCTGGAGGGGCTGAGCTGCGACCCGGCCTTCCTCAAGTTCCTGGACACGGACGGCAATGCGCGCGTCCGCGTGGCGGAGGTGCGCGCCGCGGTGGCCTGGGCCGCGAAGCACTTGAAGGACCGGCGCGGCGCGGACGCGAACAGTGATGTGCTGGACTTGAACGCGCTGTCCTCGGACGCGGCCTCGCTGCGGACCGCGGCGGAGATGATTCTGCGCACGGTGGGCGCGCCAGACATGGGGCGCATCTCGCTTGGCCAGGTGCGAGCGAGCGACCTGGAGCTGCGCAAGTCGGGGCAGAACGGTGATGGCATCATCGCCCCGGAGCGCCTGCCGGAGTCCCTGCGCCCGCTCGCGAAGGACGTCATGGCGTCCTTCCCCGAGTTGAAGAACCGCTCGGGCGAGGCGGGCGTGGACCGGCCGATGCTGCAGCGCTTCCGCGAGGCTCGCGAGGCGCTGCTGGCCCATCTGGGCAAGCGTGGCGACGTCTTCGTATGGGGCGAAGAGAGCGAGTCGCGCGCGCGACGCATCCGCGAGGTGGCGCCGCTGCTGGACACCTACTTCCTCCAGTGCCGCCTGGTGGCGGTGCAGCCGGAGGCCGCGGCCAACTTGAGGCTGCGCGCGGAGCGGGTGGAGAGCTCGCTGGGTGACTCGGCCGCGCTGGGCAAGGCGGCGGGGGATCTGCCCATCGCGGTGCCGGAAGCCTCGGGCGTGTTGGAGTGGGCGCGGCTCTTGCGCGGTCCCTCCTATGAGCAACTGCAGTCGTTCCGTCGCGACGTCGCCGCGCCGGTGACGGGAGACTCGGAGCGCCTGTCGGACACGGCGTGGCGCGAGCTGGTGGCGAAGGCGGACGCCGTGCTCGCATGGTTCACCCAGCGCGAGGCGAACCCGGTGCACAAGCTGGCCGACTCGCTGCCCACCGTGTCGCTCACGGACCTGGACGCCATCGATGCGGCCAGTCAGGCGGACCTCTCGCTGGCGCCCACGCTGGCCGCCATCGTCGAGCTGGAGCGACTGGTGCTCTACCAGCGCTGGCTGCTGGTGTTCGCCAACAACTTCATCAGCATGCCCAACCTCTATCTCCCCAAGGCGCCCGCGCTGATGGAGAAGGGGACGCTCATCCTCGGCGGACGCAAGTACACGCTGTCGGTGCTCGCGAAGAACCGCGCGGAGCACGCGGCGCTCACGAGCCAGGGCACCACGTGCATCCTCTACGTGCTGGTGGCGCCCAAGGACGGCACGCCCGGCTACGAGGTGGCGGTGCCCGTCACACGCGGCCGGAGCACGGACCTGGTCGTGGGCAAGCGCGGCGTCTTCTACGACGTGGATGGCCAGGAGCACGACGCCACGGTGACGCATGTCGTCCGCCAGCCCGTGTCGCTGTGGGAGTCGATGACCATGCCCTTCACTCGCATGGCCTCGTTCATCACCGGCAAGATTGAAGGGCTCGCGTCGGCGGGAGAGAAGACCTTCGACGCCACGCTGGAGCAGGGGTATTCGCAGACCGTGGCTGCGGCGCCCGCTCCCGTCGCGGCTCCGGCGGCGGCTCCGGCCCCATCTCCCGGTGGGCTCGCGGGAGTCATCGCGGCGGGCAGCATCGCGGCGGCGGCGTTGGGCTCGTCCTTCGCGTTCATCGTCACGCAGGTGAAGTCGCTGACGATGGTGGACGTCATCACCGCGGCGTCCCTCATCGCCATCGTCGTCATGGCGCCCGCGGGCCTGCTCGGCTGGCTGAAGCTGCGGCGCCGCAATCTGGCGCTGCTCCTGGAAGGCTCCGGCTGGGCGCTCAATGACCGCCTCATGTTGACGCATGGACTGTCCACGCTCGTGACACGGCGTCCCAGGCTGCCCCGGGGAGCGCGCGTGGACCGACGGGACATGGTCCGCCCGGCGATGCTCGCCCAGCAGGACGAGGATGGCGAGACGGAGGGGCTGTCCGGCTGGGCTCGGTTCGGGCTCGGGGCGCTCATCTTCTTCGTGCTGCTCTGGCAGGTGCGCAACCCCATCCTCACGTGGATGTGTGAGAAGGCGTGGCTGTCGGACGCCACGTGTGTCGCGCTGCTGCCCGCGCCGACGCCCGTGGTTCCGGTCGTTGCCCCCGCCGTGCCGACGAAGTAGGGGTTTCGCGGGGCCCGGAATCTTGCGAGCCTCTCCGGGCCCCCTACGCTGGCCTCGCCATGACGACCCTCTCGCCGCTGCTGGAGAAGTTCCGCGTCCACCTGGAGGACGAGAAGGGGTCGTCACCGCACACGGTGCGCAACTACCTGGTCGACCTGGTGGACTACGAGCGCTACCTCGTCGAGCGGATGAAGCTCTCGCTCCTGGCCGGCTCCCACGCCGCCATTCGCGGCTACCTGGGCACGCTGAGCGTGGACCATGCCCCCGCGAGCCGCGCCCGTCGGCTCGCCTCCATCAAGTCCTTCTACAAGTACCTGGTGCGGCAGAAGCTCCTGCCCGCGAGCCCCGCGAAGCTGGTGAAGAGCCCCAAGCTGCCCAAGGCGCTGCCCAAGGTCCTGCCGGTGGAGGAGGTCTTCGCGCTGCTGGACGTGCATGACTTGAAGACGGTGCTCGGGCTGCGCGACAAGGCCATCCTGGAGTTGCTCTACGGCGGCGGGCTTCGCATCAGCGAGCTGTGTGACTTGGACCTGCTCGCCGTGGACCGGAGCGGGCGCATCGTCCGGGTCATGGGCAAGGGCAGCAAGGAGCGCCTCGTCCCCGTCAACGCGCAGGCCATCCGCTCGCTGGAGGCATACCTCGCCCGGCGCGGGGAGCTGCTGGCGGAGCCGAAACCCAGCCAGGCTCCAGAGGCCATCTTCCTCAACTTCCGTGGGGGACGGCTGACGCCTCGGAGCATCCGCCGACACCTGGACGCGCACGTGCTGAAGTGCGCGCTGGCGCGCAAGGTGAGTCCACACGCGCTGCGTCACTCCTTCGCCACGCACCTGCTCGGAGGGGGCGCGGACATCCGCAGCATCCAGGAGCTGCTGGGCCACGCGAGTCTGTCCACCACGCAGCGGTATACCCACGTCAGCTGGGAGCAGCTCCAGCAGGTCTACGACGCGGCCCATCCCCGGGCGTGAGGGTGCGCCTCGCCGCTCCCTGGCGCGAGGAAACGGTGCGGGAGCGGACAGGCAGGCGGTGTTCCTTGGAAACGCGGGGCGCGGCTTGTTAAACCCGCTCCATGTTCCACGGAACCACCATCCTCTGTGTGCGGCGTGACGGGAAGGTCGCCATCGCCAGCGACGGGCAGGTCTCCCTCGACAAGACGGTGATGAAGAACACGGCGAAGAAGGTTCGCAAGCTGGGCGAGGGCCAGGTGCTCGCCGGCTTCGCGGGCAGCACCGCCGATGCCTTCACCCTCTTCGAGCGCTTCGAGGGCAAGCTCAAGGAGCACCAGAAGAACATGGCGCGCGCCTGCGTGGAGCTGGGCAAGGACTGGCGCACCGACAGGTTCCTTCGTCGGCTGGAGGCGCTGCTCGTCGTCGCGGACAAGGACAAGACGTTCATCCTCTCCGGGGCGGGTGACGTGATTGAGCCGGACTACGGCATCGCCGCGGTGGGCAGCGGCGGCCCGTACGCGCTCGCCGCCGCGCGCGCGCTCATGGCGCACACGCAGATGCCCGCGCGGGACGTGGCGCGGGAGTCGCTCTCCATCGCCGGCGAAATCGACATCTACACCAACGCCAACATCTCCCTCGAAGAGCTCTAGGAGCCCCCCGTGGCCGAATCGCGAAAGCCGTCCGCCTTCACGCCTCGCGAGGTGGTGAGCGAACTGGACCGTTACATCGTCGGGCAGAACGCCGCCAAGCGCGCGGTGGCCATCGCCCTGCGCAACCGGTGGCGCCGTCAGCAGGTCAATGACGACCTGCGCGACGAAATCCATCCGAAGAACATCATCATGATTGGACCCACCGGCGTGGGGAAGACGGAGATTGCCCGCCGGCTGGCGAAGCTCGCGCAGGCGCCCTTCGTGAAGGTGGAGGCCTCCAAGTTCACCGAGGTCGGCTACGTGGGCCGCGACGTGGAGTCGATGATTCGCGACCTCGTCGAGAACGCCATCTCCCTGGTGCGCGAGGAGGAGACGGAGAAGGTCCGCCCCCGCGCCGAGGAGCTGGCCGAGGACCGGCTGATGGAGCTGCTCCACAGTGGCGGCTCCCGTCCTCCTCCGCCCCCGCC
>NZ_JABUMQ010000312.1:0-13464 GCF_013336645.1 Myxococcus sp. CA039A
GGTGGGGAGGCTCGCGCGGAGTGGAGTGCCTAACATTCGCGACAGGAGGTGCCGCATGTTGCTGGAACTGTCCGCGGTGGAAGCCCGCGAGCTGAAGCAGGCGCTGGACACGGCGTTGCTCGAGCTGCTCACCGAGATTTCCCACACGGACCAGCGCGCGTACCGCGACCTGCTGCGTGAGCGGTATGACCGGCTGGAGCAGCTCAACCGGCGCCTGGAGTTGTCGCTGGAGGGCAGTCAGGTCTACGCCTGAGGTGGGGCCGCGCGCATCGGCCGGGCGGACGAGGCGAGGGAGCAAGGCGCCGGAGCGGCGGCTCGTGAGGCGGGCGCGCGCGGAAGTGGGCGTGGTGCGCGGACGCGAGCGGGCGCACCTTCTTCCGCGAGCACGAGGGAGGCCGCGCCATGATTCCGGAGAACATCATCCAGTACCTGGAAGGTCACAACGTTCCCTTCGACCGCAGGCCGCACCTGCGAGCCATCACCGCGCAGGCGCTCGCGGCGTCACTGCATGTCAGCGGCTTCCAGGTGGCCAAGTCGGTCATCCTCCGCTCGGATGATTCGCTGTGGATTTGCGTGGTGAGCGCGCCGGACACGGTGAACCTGGACCGCGTCGCGGCGGTGACGGGCGCGAAGAACCTGCGGCTCGCCGAGGAGTCCGAGTTCGCCCCGCTCTTTCCCGAGTGTGAGGTCGGCGCGGAGCCACCGTTTGGAAGGCTCTATGGAGTCCCGGTGGTGGTGGACGAGCACCTGCGCCACGCGGAGCACCTGTTGTTCCGCGCGGGCTCCCACGCCGAGGCCCTGGAGCTGCGCTTCGCGGACTTCGAGACCCTGGAGGCCCCGCTCACCGGAATCATCGTCCACGACCGCCAGCGCGAGCAGTTGAGCATCGAGAACGACAGCTTCTCGCTGCAGCCCTAGCCCTAGCCCTGGGCCCGCCCCGTCTTCGCGTCGAACCGCCGCAGCTTCGAGGCATCGAAGCGCAGGGACACGGGGGTGCCCGAGGCGGCGCGGAAGTCACCGGGTGCACGGGCCACGAGCTGCTCGCCAGCCACGTCCACCGTCACCCAGCTCTCCGCGCCCATGGGCTCCACCAGATACACGAGCCCCGTCAGCTCCCCCGGTGACTCGGCGCCTCGAGTCGTCACCTCCAGGTGCTCGGGGCGAAGTCCCAGCACCACATCTTCACCCTCCAGGCCCAGTGTCCGGGGCTTCACCTGGTTGATGCGCGGTGAGCCGAAGAAGCCCGCCACGAACAAATTCTCGGGCGCGTCATACAGCTCGCGCGGCGGAGCCACCTGCTGCACCTCTCCCTGGCTCATCACCACCACCCGGTCCGACAGCGTCATCGCCTCCGACTGGTCATGCGTGACGTAGATGAACGTGGCCTGGAGTCGCTCGTGCAGCTTCTTGATTTCACCGCGCATCTGCGTGCGCAGCGCGGCGTCCAGGTTGGACAGCGGCTCGTCGAACAGGAACACCTTCGGCCGGCGCACGAGCGCGCGTCCCAGGGCCACGCGCTGCCGCTGCCCACCGGACAACTCCTTCGGCCGACGCGACAGCAGCGCCTCCAGCCCGAGCACCGAGGCCACCTCACGCACCCGCGCCTCGATGTCCGCGCGCGACAGCCCGGCGACCTCCAGCGGGAAGGCCAGGTTGCGAGCCACGTCCAGGTGCGGATAGAGCGCGTAGCTCTGGAACACCATGGCGATGTCGCGCTCCTTCGGCGACATGCCGTTGACCACCTCGCCGTCGATGCGCAGCGTGCCGCCGGACAGCTCCTCCAGTCCGGCAATCAGGTTGAGCGTGGTGGACTTGCCACAGCCGGACGGGCCCACCAGGGACACGAACTCACCGTCCGCGATGTGCAGCGTCACGCCCTTCACCGCGGCCACGCCCCCTCGATACACCTTGCGCACGTCCTCCAGGGACACCGTCGCCACGCGACTAGCCCTCCCCGGTGCCCGAGCCTCGGGCCCATCGCGCGCGGGGTCTCTTCATCGAAGCTGTCTCTCGGATGCGCATGGAGGCAGCCAACCCCCTCGTCACCGGGCACGGCAAGCGCGATGTCGCGCCGCCGTGCACCCGCTGACAGCCCGCGCCTACAGCGCCAGCGTCATGCCGCCGTCGATGACGAAGGCGGAGCCCGTCAGATAGGGATGGTCGTCGCAGGCGAGCATCAGCGCCGCGTCCGCGACCTCCGCCGCCGTGGCGAGCCGCTGCTGTCCATGCACGTTGACGCGAGCCCAGGCGGCCGCCGCTTCCTGGAACTGCTCCTCCGGCATGTTCTCCGCGCCCATCTGCCGCCGGACCAGCGGTGTGTCCACCGTGCCCGGGCAGAGCGCGTTCACCCGGATGCCCTGCGTGCCGTACTCCAGCGCCGCCGCCTGGATGATGCCCACCAGCGCGCGCTTGCTCGCGGTGTACGCCGAGCTTCCCTTGCGCGTGGCGAACGCCTGCACCGAGGACGTCACCACGATGCTCCCGCCTCCCCCACTCAGCATGTGAGGGATTTGCGCCCGCATCGCCGCGAAGACGCCACGCACGTTGGTGTCCGAGAGGTCATTCCACTCCTCCAGGGTGATTTCGTGCAGCCCCTTGGCCATGCTGATGCCCGCGTTGTTGAACGCGACATGCAACCCGCCGTAGTGCTGGACCACCGTGTCCACGAACGTCCGCACCGCGTCCGCATCTCTCACGTCGACCTTGTAGTAGGTGGCCTCACCGCCCGCCTGACGGATGAGCTGCTCCACCTCCTGGCCCAGGTTCTCCCGGCGACCGCAGAAGGCCACCTTGCCGCCCTCGGCCGCGAAGGCGATAGCCGCGGCCCGGCCGATGCCGGACGTCGCGCCCGTGACGAGCACCACCTTGTTCTCGAAGCGCCTCCTGCCAGTCACGGGCGCCACGCCCACCGGCGAGCCACACGCCACATCCGCCGCGAGCACCGCCGTACTCCCCAGCGCCGCCGTCAGAAACGTCCTCCGCTCCAACCGCACGGAGTCCTTCGAATCCCGCGTCGTCATCGTCACCTCTCAAGGAAAATCCTGGTGAGGCCCTCACGAGTAGCAACGCTGGACTGTTTGGATAATCCACATTAACCAGCACAGGTCATGCATCCAGGCTTCACAATGAAGAAGGACCAGCTCGACGGCGTGATGACGCTGTTGAGCGTCGCGCGGCTGCGCAGCTTTCGCGCGGCGGCGACGGAGCTGGGAATCTCTCCCTCCGCGGTGAGCCAGATTGTGCGCGCGCTGGAGGCTCGCGCGGGCGTGGCGTTGCTGACGCGCACGACTCGCAGTGTCGGGCTCACCGAGGCGGGCAGGAGCTTCCTCGAACGGGCCACACCCGCCGTCGACGAGCTGCTCGCCGCCTTCGACTCCGCGCGCTCGCTGGGCGGCAAGGCCAGCGGCCTGCTCCGACTCAACATCCCTCGCGCCGTCATTCCTCACGTCATCGAGCCCATCCTCGCGGGCTTCTGTGCCACCCATCCGGACGTGCGGATTGAAATCCACGCGGCGGACCACCTGAGCCGCATCGTCGACGAGGGCTTCGACGCGGGCGTCCGGCTGGGCGAGCTCGTCGAAGCGGACATGGTGACGGTGCGCCTGACGCCGCCCTTCGGCTTCGCGGTGTTCGGCGCCCCCGCCTACTTCGAGCGCCACGGCCGCCCTCGCAAGCCCGAGGACCTGCGCGCACACACGTGCATCAACTACCGCTCCGGCGACGGCTCGCTGTACCGCTGGCAGTTCCAGCGCAAGGGACAGCCGCTGGAAATCGCCGTGCAGGGCACCGTCATCGTCAATGACTCCGCGCTCAACTTGAACGCGGCGGTGAAGGGACTCGGGCTCGCCTATGCGGCCTGGCCGCTCGCGGCCGAGCACCTCCGGGCAGGTCGCCTCGAACGCGTCCTCGCGTCGTTCTGCCCCGACACGCCGGGCCTCTTCCTCTACTTCCCCAGTCGCCTCCAGGCGATGCCGAAGCTGCGTGCCTTCATCGACTACTCACGCAAGCACCTGAAGGTCTCCGCGCCTTGAGGCGGGCGGTGCCCCACGCATGACGCACCGCGCTCTGGGGCTACCCCAAACCACACATACTCACAGTCAAGGCCATACGGCCCGCGCAGGGGCCCGTGGTAGCGTCCACGGACATCATCCAGCGCGAGGACCGCTGCGTGCGGGCCGCGCGCCCTGACGAACGGGGGAAACAGTCATGGCATCCGACACCATCACACTCATCAAGGGCCAGGGGCCCCTTCCGCTGCCGGAGAAGCCGCACCTGCGCCTCGCCAGCGGCAACTTCTGGGCCGAGGAGGTGGAGGCCAAGGGGGGCCGCGAGAAGCAGCTCACCGCGGGCCTCTTCATCATCGACACCCGCACGTCCCCCTCGAAGCAGGACCATGTGCGTGTCCATGCGTCCCAGGTGGTGGAAGTGGACGGGGCTTCGCTGGAGATCCTCGAGGTCAGCGGCGCCGAGGGCAAGGAGCCCGCCATCCACCTCAAGGTCCGCTGAGTGCCACACGCATAGTGCGGGCGCGACGCAACTCTGGCGCCGCCGCCGCGACAATCCAGACATCCACTGACGCCCTTGGGGGGCGACAGTCCATCTTCAGATTCCGCTGTTCCGAGGGGGAGCATCCATGAGCTTCAAGATTGGGAATGAAGGGTCCCGCGTCACCCAGCCCGTCCCGCAGGCCACCGAGACGGTCCGGCCGCAGGCGAAGACGCAGGAAGTCCGTGAGCAGCAGCCCGCGTGGGCGAGCGCCCGGACCCAGGACGGCATGCTGCCGCCCAGCCGCCGTGAGCAGTTCGCCACCGCGCTCGGCCAGACGAGCCAGGCGAGCGGCGCGGAGAGCCCCAAGACGAAGGACCCGAAGGCGCTCGACACCAACGTCACCTACGGCCCGGTGAAGAACGGCAGCGTCTTCGAGGCGGGCACCGACGGCACCAAGGCGCACTGGAACGACGTGCAGCAGGGGCAGATTGGTGACTGCTACCTGATGACCTCCATGGGCGCGATTGCGCGCGCCAACCCGGCGCTCATCGAGAACATGGTCAAGGGCCCGGACGCGTCCGGCAACTACAACGTCACCTTCCAGGACAAGGGCAAGCCGGTGACCATCACCGTCACCCCGGACCTGCCGCTCAACTCCGGTGGCAACCCGGCCTACGCCGCGACGCCGCAGGAGAACGGCAAGGCGGAGCTGTGGCCGGCCCTCGTGGAGAAGGCCTATGCCCAGTGGAAGGGCGGCTACCCCAACATCGTCCACGGCAACAGCGCCAACGCGATGGAGGCGATGACGGGCAAGAAGAGCAGCAGCCTCGACGTCGGCGGCGCCACGCTGGCGGACCTGGAGAAGCGGCTGAACGCGGGAGAGGCCATCACCGCGGGCACGCACGACGACATCAAGCTCTTCGGCCTCATCGACCTGCCGGACGGCACCGACAAGCCGCTCTACAAGAACGGCACGCTGGTGGCGGACCACGAGTACTTCGTCTCGGGTGTGGACACCAAGGCGGGCACGGTGACGCTGCGCAACCCGTGGGGCGCCGGCACGCCGGACATCGTCCTCACGGAGGCGCAGTTCCGTGAGTCCTTCCAGTACGCCAACAGCAACCCGACGAAGTGAGTCGACGGGCGCCGGGCACGCGCGGGTGGACCGGATTGGCACTGGCCTTGGGGCTGGTGCTGTCCGGGTGCGCGCGTGAGACGCCCGCGGTGGCGCCCTCCTCGGCGGAGCAGCCCGGCACCATCACCCTGACGAAGAATCACGGCCCCCTCCAGGTGACGCCGCACCTGAGTCTGGCCACGGGCAACTTCTGGCCCGAGGACACCGATGCGGGCGCGCGTGAGCCCACCGCCGCCCTCTTCATCTACGACTCGCGAGTCGTTCCGCCAGAGCAGCAGCACGTGCGCGTGCGCGCGGGCCAGCGGGTGGACGTGGCGGGCGAGGTGTTCGAGGTCTCCGAGGTCATCGACCGCGGGGACGAGCAACTGCTGCGCCTGCGGCTGCGTCCGCGTCAGCCCTAGACGGAGCGAGCGGGAAGCGCTGGGACGTCACGGGGCTTCAGCATCCCCGCGGCCACGCGCACGGTGAAGGCTCGCGGCGCGAAGCGGGGCATGTTGGCCTGGAACCAGTTGCGCCAGCCGGCGATGAGCGAGGGCCTGCCCTGCTCCAGGCCTCGGAGCCCCGCGAGGGCCACCTGCTCGGCGGTGGCGGTCGGCCCCACCGCGACCTGGCGCGTGCCCACCACGTCGAAGAAAGACGTCTCCACGGGCCCTGGGCACAGCGCGAGCACGCGCACGCCCCGCTCGCGGTTCTCCGCCCAGAGCGCCTCGGTGAAGGACAGGACGAACGCCTTCGTCGCGCCGTAGATGGCCATGTACGGCAGGGGCTGGTAGCCGGCGATGGAGGCCACGTTGAGCACGCCTCCGAGTCCTCGGGCGACCATGTCCGGCAGGAACAGATGGGTGGCGTCCACGAGCGCGGTGACGTTGAGCATCACCTGCTCATGCTGTCGGGCCAGGGGGACGGCCTCGAAGGCACCGTGGGTGGCGAAGCCGGCGTTGTTGATGAGCAGGTCCACGTGCAGGCCGCGCTCGCGACACTGGCCATGGAGCTGGCGCGCGGCGCCCTCGTGACTGAGGTCCATGCTCAGCACCTCCACCTGGACGGCGTGTTGCTTCATCAACTCGGTGGCCAGGACACGCAGCTTGTCCTCCGAGCGGGCCACGAGGACCAGGTTCATGTTCCGCGCCGCGAGCAGGCGGGCGAAGGCCTCGCCGATGCCAGAGGACGCGCCGGTGATGAGCGCTCGGCGGCCCTGGTAGGGGAAGGGACCCGAGGTGGGCGCGGGGGAGACAGCGGGGGATGTCGAAGCGATGTGCATGGGTCCAGAATGTGAGCTAGGACTCACGTTCGCAACTCGCGTCGGTGCTCACATTCGTGGAGGAGGAGTCATGCCGCGCCGTCCCCCTGTTTCCCGTCGGAGGAAGCCCCATCAGGACCGGGCGCAGGCCACGTGTGAGGCCATCCTCACGGCGGCGGCTCGCGTTCTCGTCAAGAATGGCTATGAGGCCGCGAGCACCAACCGCATCGCCCGCGAGGCGGGGGTGAGCATCGGTTCGCTCTACCAATACTTCCCGAGCAAGGAGGGATTGGTGATGGCGGTGATGGAGCGGCATCGCACGCGCTCGCTCGCGGGCTTCGAGGCGGAGCTGGTGCGACTCGCGAGCCAGCCATTGCCCCAGGCGATTCGGGCGCTGGTCCGCCAGTTGCTGACCACGAAGTTGGAGAACCCCCGGCTGCACCAGGTGCTGCACGAACTGGCGCCGAGGATGCGGCAGTTGGGGCAGGTGGACCCGCACGAGCAGCGGCTGTTCCGCCTGGTGCGAGCCTTCCTCGCGCCAAGGGCCGAGGAGCTGCGTCCCAAGGACCTGGACATGGCGGTCTTCGTCCTGGTGCATTCGGTGGAGACGCTCTGCATCAAGGCGGTGGCGGACCGTCCCGACTATCTGACCAATGAGGCGTTCCTCGACGAGCTGTGCGCGTTGATGCAGGGCTATCTCCAGCCGGCGGGAGCGGCCTCTCGGACCACGCCGAAGAAGATGACGGGACGGGGGCGAAGCTCGGCCTCGCGCGAAATCTCCGCGCGGCCGTGAATATCCTCCGGGCGCATGCGTCGGTCGCGCACCCCCGATTGTTGGAGCCGCCTCGCATGCGAACCCTCCTCGCTGGCCTCGTCCTCGCCTGCCTCATCGTGCCCTTCTCTGGTGAAGCGGCGACCTTGCGCTGTGGCAACAAGCTCATCTCGGATGGCGCCTCTCAGTCCGATGCGCTCATGAAGTGCGGGGAGCCCATGAGCAAGCACACGCGGGAGGAGTCGACGTCCACGCGGAACAGGGTGCGCGAAGGCAAGGAGGAGTCCTCCACCACGCAGACGGTGACGGTCCAGGTGGAGGAATGGACATACAACTTCGGGCCCAACCGACTGATGCAGGTGGCCGTCTTCACCGACGGCAAGCTGACCGATGTGCGCAGCGCGGGCTACGGCAAGTAGGCCCGCCACAGGCTCACGCAGAAACGCGTCGTCCCGAATCGAGAGGGTCACGGTGCCCCTCGCCTCGGGTTGCACGCCCTGAAACCTCGGGCGCGGAACGCTTCGCCTCCTTGCATCGCCGTCCGTCCTCACCGAGCATCGGTCCGTGTCTCCACTCCCCTCCGTGTCGTCACGCGGCTCGCACTCCTCGCTGGTGGGTCGGCGGTGAGCGCGGACGCCAGTCCTCCACCGAACCGCGTCCTGGCAGACCTCTTCGTGCGCACGCGCGCCCAGGAGGCCGCGCTCGTCCTCGGCGCGGCGCTCTGCACCGCCTTGTTCGCGCAGGTCGCCATCTCGGTGCCGGGCTCACCGGTGCCCATCACGGGACAGACGCTCGCCGTCGTCCTCACGGCCGCCGCGCTCGGGCCTGGACGTGGCGTGGCCGCGCAGCTCGCCTATCTCTTGTTGGGGGCGGTGGGGTTGCCCTTCTACGCGAAGGCGGCCAGCGGCTGGGGGGCTCTCGTCGGTCCGACGGGCGGCTATCTGGTGGGCTTCCTCCCCGCGGCCTTCCTCGTGGGGCTCGCGGCGCGCCACGCCTACGACAGGCGCCCGAGGACAGCGGTGCCCCTCTTCCTCGGGGGACAGCTCGTCATCCTGGTCATCGGCGTGTGCTGGCTCCATGTGGTGGCCTCGCTCGACTTCGCCACGGCCTTCCACAAGGGCTTCGTGCCATTCATCCCTGGAGGGCTGCTCAAGGCCGCCCTCGCCGGTCTGGTCTCGTCTCTCGCCTGGCGACTCGTCCGCGCTCGCGAGGCCTGACCTCATTCTCGCAGTCGAGGCAATGCGCTCACGGGTGCGGACCACGCGAGGAGATACCTGACATGCCATTGGGTGGGTTCGGGAGTGCGTCCTGATGGCAAGCAAGGCGGTGCTCGCAGCGCGTCAATCCCATCAACCTATAGCTCTGGCTTCATGGGCGACCCACGTCGCACCGCGAGATTGAAAGACTCAACGTGGCGGAAGCCCCGGGCGCCTCGACCCTGCCGGCGCCCGGTGAGTGGGGGCTCAAGCGACGCGGGGGAAATCCACCTCGGTGCCGGCCACCACGTTGAGGTAGTTGGTGAGCACGTTCTGCGCGACGGCGGCCACCACCTCCACCAGCTCCGCGTCGCTCAGCCCCACCTTGCGTGCCTGCGCGAGCTGCGGGCCCACGTCCGCTGCCCGCGTGCGAGCGATGGCGACGGCGAGGTCCAGGATGGCCTGCTCGCGGGGGTCCGCCGAACGGCCGGTGCGAAAGCCCGTCAGCTCATCCGCCTTCACTCCGTGCCCCTTCGCCAGCGCCGTGTGCGCGGAGAGGCAGTAGGTGCAACGGTTCAGCTCCGCCACCGCGATGGCGATGGCCTCCTGCGTACGCGGCGACAACTTCGCGCCGCCCATGGCGTTGAAGTAGCCCGCCACGGCATCGAGCGCCGCGGGGGAGTGAGCGAAGGTGGAGAACATCTTTGGGACCATCCCGAACTTCGCCTTCAGGGCGGCGAGCGTGGGCTCGGAAGCAGCAGGCGTATTCGCGGGGCCAACAGGGGCAATGAGGGGCGTCGTCATGGGGTGCTCCTGGGGACAACGGGTTGTGCGGCAGGTCGATTAGTTTCGACTCGATACTAAATGCGCCCGCCCTCATTGCTTGTCAAGTCGGTATCGACACGATACCTTTGTACTCATGGCCGCCGACCGCCTCTACGTGTTGCTCGAGCGACTCGGGAACCTGCTCCGCACGGAGGAACGGGCAGCGGGGCTGCCACACGGGCTTCAGCCGGTGCACCTGCAGGCGCTGCGCTATCTGCAGTCGTGCAACCGCTACAGCAACACGCCCGCGGCGCTGACGGAGTACCTGGGGCTCACCAAGGGCACCGTGTCCCAGACGCTCCTGCTGCTGGAGGAGAAGGGACTGTTGCGAAAGCAGGCGGATACGGAGGACCGGCGCGTCATTCATCTCCTATTGACGGAAGCCGGCCGCGCGGTGCTGAAGCAGGCCCTGCCACCCGAGCTCTTCAAGCGGGCCCTCGCGGGGCTGCCCGGTGATGGCGCGGCGCTCGATGAGTCCCTCACGGAACTGTTGCGCGCGTTGCAGGCCGCGAATGCCCAGCGCAGCTTCGGCGCGTGCGGCACCTGCAAGCACTTCCAGAGAGAAGGCTCGGGGCGCTTCCGCTGCGGCCTGACGCAGGACCCGCTGTCGCGCGAGGACAGCCAGTTGCTCTGCCGGGAGCACGAGGGCATCCCCCCAGGGCACTGACGCCCGGCGCGAACCGCGTGCGCTGCTCGGCCGGAGGGAGGCGTGTCGCTCCGAGTTGATAGGGTCGAAGTGCCCATGCGCACTCTTGCCCTGATGTTGAGCGCAGTCCTGTTGACCACGAGCTGCGCTTCCCAGTCCTCCTCATCCCAGAGAGAGTTGGACGCGTTCCATGCACGTCGCACAGCGCTGAACGGGCCTCCACCCGCCTCGATGGGCCTGGGCTCGGACGCCGTGCGGCGTCGCGAGAGTGGAACAGATTCGAACACCGTGTCAGGAGCCGTGGGTGGTGGGCAGCAGAACGCCGCACTGACACGACAAGCGGTCCTGGCCGCCGTCGACGAAGTGCGGAGCTCCACGGAAGACACGGCCCGAGCCATCTCCAGGCTCGCCACGAGCACGCGAGAGCTGGGTGGGCATGGCAGGCACTTCATCCGCTACTTCGACCACGGGGCAAGACAGTTGCCCTGGCTTCGTGGGGCACTCGGGAGCATCACTTCTCTCACGGCTGAATCCAGCTTGGTGGGAGACGCGGACATGGAGCTTGGCATCCTCCGGATGACGGGCCCTCGGCTCCAGGCCGCGTTGTCCGGCACGATGCTGCTTGCCACCTGGCTCGACTTCCTGAACCTCGTGAGCGTCGTGCTCCAGCAATGCCCTTACTACAGCGTGGAGCAGTTGCTCGTGGACATGGACCGCGTGTGGAACCTGCTGGAGCCGGCCTTGGGCGCTCTCGCCTCGCGGGAGCAGGCGCGCGTGGAGGCCACGGCGACAGCCATGCCCGTGCTGATGGGGCAACTGACCCATGAGTTCCACTCCATTCGCGAGGGTGCGCGGATGGCGATGGAGCGCACAGGACAAGTGGTGGCGACGGCACAGTTCATCGAGATGCTCGCGCTCGTCTCCGCGCTGAAGATGTCACTGCCCAGGCTACCGCCCGCTGCGCCCGTCGCGCTGGGAGCGCGACTGGTGATGGGCCCTGGCGGAATCATGGCCGGCCAACAACTCGTCGTCTCCGCCGAGTGGGTGGAGATGATGCGAAGGCTCGTCCAGGCGGGAGTCATCTCCGCGCCCGTCGTGAGCGCGGCGGTCCGCACCAGCGCGGGACACGTGTGGATGGCGCAGGCGAACCAGGAACTGCCCAAGGGCGTGCGTGAGGCACTGGGAGACTCACCCGAGGTGCGCGGCATGCACGTGACGAACAGGACCGGGGCCGGCATGTCCGAGGCGCCGAAACATCACGTCCTGCCGCAAGAGCACCGGGAGTGGTTCGAGAAGCGCGGCTTCACGGGAGACATGAGCATCGACCAGTTCTGCGTGAGACTGGAGCGCTCTCATCACGAGGCCATTCACGGCGGTGGTGCTTGGCGACTGGGCCGCACCTGGCCACATGAATGGAATCAGATGATCATGGGTATCTTGCGCGATGCCGAGCTCGCAGCGGGCAGGATGTTGCCGCGCGACTCCATCCTGAAGCTCGTCGCGAAGGAGATGCAGCGCTATAACATCCCCATGGAATTCACCCCGGGGCGAAGGCGATGAGCGCGGGGGACTCATGGCATGGCAACTGGCCGGCGCGTCTGTATGAGTGCGTGCGTGAGCACGGCTACACGTCACTCACAGCCTTCGCCGACGCACATCCCGCCATCTCATTGGTCGAGTTGACGGAGATGCTCGGCAAGGGCCGCTTCAGCGCAGTGCAGGTCTTCAGTGGACTGGTCGAAGAAGCCGAACGCAGCCATCAGCTCGTACGCCTGATGCGAGGACAGCTCGTGCGCGAGCTGTCGGAGAGCTTTCCCAACGGCTGGCCCGCGGGATTGGACGACGACGCCCGCCTGGAGGCCGCGATGATGCTCGCCTCGTGGATTGGCTTCACACCCGAAACGCACAAAGAGCGTGCTCGACAGGTCACGGCCACACTCCTCGCCAATCCCCCACCCGCCGGCTGGCGCCCGCTCAGCCACGACGACGAACTCCTCCGCACCCTTCTCCCAGACGACACCGCCTGACAGGCCCACGGCGGAGACACCGCCGCGGGCCCCACACGGTCTACACAGTCTTCACCAGCGCCCTGCCCGCCGCGCGCCCCGAGAAGATGCACCCGCCGAGGAACGTGCCCTCCAGCGCCCGGTACCCGTGCACCCCTCCTCCACCGAACCCGGCCACTTCGCCGGCCGCGTAGAGGCCGGGAATCACCTGTCCCTGCGTCCCGAACACCCGGCCGGACAGGTCCGTCTCGAACCCTCCCAGCGTCTTGCGCGTCAGCACGTTCAGCTTCACGCCGATGAGCGGCCCCGCCTTCGGGTCCAGGATGCGGTGCAGCTTCGCCGTGCGCACCAGCTGGTCCCCGCGATACCCCCGCGCCTGTCGAATCGCGGCAATCTGCAAATCCTTCCCGAACGGGTTGTCCAACTGCCTGTCCCGCGCGAGCACCTCCCGCTCCACCGTCGCGAAGTCGAGCACCGGCGTCTCCGTCTTCGCGTTCATCCCCTCCACCAACGTCCGCAAGTCGTTCGCCACGACGAAGTCCGCGCCGTGCTCCTTGAACGCCTCCACCGGCCCCATCGCCTTCTTGCCCACGGCCCGGTTGAGCACACCCTTCCAATCCTTCCCCGTGAGGTCCGGGTTCTGCTCGGAGCCCGAGAGCGCGAACTCCTTCTTCAAAATCCACTGGTTCAACACGAACCACGAATACTCATGGCCCGTCTTCAAGATGTGCTCGAGCGTCCCCAGCGTGTCGAAGCCCGGGAACAACGGCGGCGGCAGCCGCTTGCCCGTCGCGTCCAGCCACAGCGAGCTGGGCCCTGGAAGAATCCGGATGCCGTGCCGAGGCCAGATGGGGTTCCAGTTCCTCAACCCCTCCGTGTAATGCCACATGCGGTCGCGGTTGATGAGCCGTCCACCCGCCGCCTCCGTAATCGCAATCATCCGACCATCCACATGCGCCGGCACACCCTGCACCATGAACTTCGGCACGGGCCCCATGCGCTCCGGCCAGCTCTTGCGCACCAGCTCGTGGTTGCCGCCAATGCCTCCCGACGTGACAACCACCGCCGAGCCCCGCAGCTCGAAGTCCCCCGCCGTCTCCCGTGAGCTGCTCACCCCACGCTCCACGTCCGAGGGCACCAGCTTCATCCCTCGCAC
>NZ_JABUMQ010000313.1:0-13379 GCF_013336645.1 Myxococcus sp. CA039A
GCAGGATTGGGCGCATGGCGGGGGCGGGATACGTGGGGCGGTGTTTGACGCCGAAGCCGCGTGGACGGTTCCAGTCCTTCTGGATGGAGCGCGTCCTCTCGAAACGCATGCGCGTCTCCCACGCACGCACACCGGGCCTCCTCAGGGAGGCCGGCCCTCCTCGCCGCGAGCCTCTGGGGACATGCCCGTGCAAGGCACGTCACGTGCAATCTGGATGATTCATGGTGAACCGATTGAATCCGGGCACGCACCACACCGTGCGCGAGGGGGAGAGCGTCGAAAGCATTGCCTACGAATCCGGGCACGTGGGCAGGACGCTCTGGAATCACGCCGAGAACGAGCCCCTCCGGAAGGAGGGGCGTGACCCCAACGCGCTCGCGGCGGGAGACGTGCTCTACATCCCTCCGTTCCGCGAGAAGAAGGTCACCGTCAGGACCGGGGCCGTGCACAAGTTCACCCGCCGGGGCGTGCCCTCGGTGCTGCGATTTCTTCCCCTTGTCTTTGGCCAACCGATGCCTCGCACGCCCTTCACCGTCGTGGTGGAGGGAAAGGAGCTCCAGGGAAAGACCACGGACCGGGGGCTCGTGGAGTGTTTCATCCGCCCTGATGCGCCCCGCGCCACGGTATACCTGGGCGAGGAGCCCTTCCTGCTCACCTACGAGCTGGACCTGAGGATGCTCGCGCCCGTGGAGACTCCCCATGGGACGCTCACCCGCCTGCGCAACCTGGGCCTTCATGACGGCCCCATCGACAACCCTCCCGCGGACGTGCTGGAGGGAGCGCTGCGCCGCTTCCAGGAGCAGCAGGGACTTCCCACCACGGGTGAGCTGGACGCACGCACCCGCGAGACACTCCTCGCGCGCCACGGGCGCTGAGCCCCCACCGAGACCCTCTCCATGATTCAAATCTCAGCGGCCCAGAAGGGCCCCCCACCCGCGAAGCTGGTGGAGACCGCGAAGCAGGCCGCCGCGTGGCTGCTCGAATACAATCAGTTCGCGAGCACCGGACTCTCCGCGAGCCAGATCGCGAAGAACCAGGAGGAGTACCTCGCGAAACTGGAGATCAGCTCGAAGAGCTATGCGCCCAATGAGGTCAAGGCCCAGCTCGTCGCCTGTCACTACGGGAAGTGCGCGTATTGCGAGACGCGCATCATCCACAGCCACTACGGCGACGTGGAGCACTTCCGTCCCAAGAAGGGCGTCACCTTCTTCGACAAGACAGGCAAGATGGCGACCATCGCCGACGCGTATTTCTGGCGCGCCTTCGATTGGAACAACCTCTTCCTCTCCTGTGGCGTCTGCAACGAGCAGTACAAGAAGAACTATTTCGGCCTCTTGCCCAGCCTCACCGCCACCGCCGCCGAGCAACAGTACCTGGGCGTGGGCCCCCTGAAGGTTCCCACCGTCGCGGAGAAGCGACAGAGCCCCGCGAATCCCAACCTCCTCGAGCAGGCCATCCTCATCGACCCTGGAGTCGACGAACCGCGCGTCCTCATCCGCTTCGATGTTCGCAACGGGCAGGCCATGCCCAGCCCGACCATCAATCTGCTCCAGGGCGACAAGGCGCTCGCCTACGGTCGCACGGCCAAGACCATCGAGGTCCTGGGATTGAATCGGCCGGCGCTCGTCGAGGCGCGCGCCCGGCACCTCCTGAGCCTGCACCTGCTCCTGATACCCATCCTCGGCGACCTGCCGGCACTCCAGCAGTTCGTCCAGTTCGGAGCCCTGTGCGACAAGCAGAAGGACACCCTGGTTCCTCGCTCAGACCCGCTCGCCAACGTGCTCGCGCAGGCCGCGACGGCCGCCGGGAGCAACAAGGCCAGCAAGGAGGCCGTGCTGGCCTTCGGCAGGCTCGTCGCGAGCATCCAGCCCTGGGCTGAGTACACGGCGCTCTCCCTGGATGCCATCGTCACCTGGAGCATCCAGGAGTTCGAGCGCGTGCGCGCCGCGGTGACCCTGCAAGCCACGACGCAAGCCTCGGGAGGGAGCGCGAACATCGGCGCCACCCACAGCCTGGCGCCTCGGCTTCCGGCGAGCCTGTCCACGACGCTCGAAGGACAGACGCAGGACTACCGCCAGATCGTCGCGCACTACTGCAAGGACCGCTGGACCGTGGGAACCGAGGAGAAGGCGGACCAGAGCGCCATGCGGGTGGCGCTGCACGGCGAGTTGAACACGCTCATCGAGGACTACGAGGCGGCATGGAAGGAGGTCCACCACCGCGCCAAGGCCTTCAAGACCCAAGAGGCCGTGATGCGGCATGGCTTCCTCAAGGAGGAGGTGGAGAACTACCAGGAGCAGTTCGCCCGGGGCATCGAGGACGCAAGCGAGGAGCCGCTCCTGCTGGCCTGCCTCCAGAAGGTGACGGAGTCGCTCACCCCCCTCTTCAAGGAACTGCTCGCCTCCACGGACCTCGCCACGGCCCTCAAGCTCGTCACGCAGGGAAGCAAGCTGCTCCGAGTGGACATCCCGGCGTTCTATGCGCTTTGCATCAAGGACGCGGACACGAAGAAGGCGCACAGCGACCCCATGGCCCATTGGCTGAAGATGCATTCCTTCTTCGTCGAGCGGGTGGACCACACGCTCGGGAAGGCGCACATCTCCACCTTCGTGAAAGACTTCATGGAAGAAGCCCACGACAACTTCGTCGAACTCTACAACCGCTTCACGGATGTGGTGGTGAGGTATCGGCTCAACAGCCTCTACAACAAGACGGTGGAGACCCGCGCGAATCCATTGAAGCAAGCCATTCAAGCCATGATTCAGCACGTCAGGGACCACGTGGCGGGCAAACCCACGCCCACCCACGCCCCGCTCGTGGCCATTTCCCTCATCCGAATCGTTGGCTAGCGCCGAGCATCCACGGGGGCGGCGCCAGGGATGGAGCGGCGCGGCATGGGGCGCTGCTGAAGGCGCCCTCGGACGCCCGGGAGAATCCGTCACCGAGGCGGTGTAGAGGGGAGTCCACCCCACCGTGGCCTCGAGTCACGGCCGCCGCCTGAACAAAAGACAGTCAGGTGTGGAGGGGAGTCCACCCCTCATTCTCGCGAAATGACAGACATTTCCTCTCGTGCCTTGTCACGTCGCCTGATGCTATTGTCGCATGTATGCACTGGCACCTGCACTTGAAGAGCGCGGCCCTCGCGGTCGTGCTGTTCGCGATGTCCGGGCTCATCGTGCCCGACGCGCACGCGCAGCAATGTGGACCCGGGCCGACGTCGCCGGTCGATCCACCCGAGGACCAGATGAGCGACACGCGCCTGCTGCGGCGCATCGTGCTCGGACTCACGGGGACGACTCCGACCCTGGAGCAGTACGAGGCCATGGCGGCCGCGGCCTCGCCCGAGGCGCGGGCCTCACTGCTCCGCTCGACGCTCGACGAGGTGCTCGCCTCTCCGAAGTTCTATGAGCGGATGCTGCGCTTCGGACACGAGTGGATCGCCGTGGGCGCCTACACCACGGGCGCCACGGGCGACGCGTACCAGGGCGACATGTCCGGACACCTGCACCGGTGCGCCGACAACACCCTGCACCCGGGCGCGCTCTACGCGGTGAACGAATTCGCCTCGGGGGACCCGGGGCAGCAGTGCTCCGACAAGGACGGTGGCGGGAACCCCGCCGTGCCGGAAGCGCGCACCGTCGAGCCCTGGTGGGCGCCAGGCACCACGGTCCAGGTGCTGGGCAAGGCGGGCTCCGACATCAAGCAGGTCGTCGACACCACCACCGGGAAGACCTGGGACTGTGGCATCGCGAGCGGCGGCTACTACGACCCCGGGCTGCCTCGGGGCTGTGGATGCGGACCGAATCTGATGTGGTGCTCGCCGCTCGCCGGCCTGGGCTCCGCGAGCACCTCCACCCTCAATGGGCAGCGCCGCCACCCCTACGAGGAGCCCGCGCGCCTGTTCGCGCACCTGGCGTGGCATGACCGGCCGCTCTCGGACCTGGTCGTCGGCAACTACTCGGTCGGAACCAACTGGCTGCGCGCGCTGTACATCCGCTTCGGCCGGCAGATGGGCAGCGACGTGGTGGACCAGAACAGCACGTGGTGGCGGCCGGACGTGGGCAATGCCCCGCGCGACCCGATGCACCCGACGCCGGATGATCCACAGGCGTGGCGGGAGTTCGTGGTGGAGGAGCTGGAGCCCTACCACCTCTCGCTCACCCCCGACAAAACCCGCTCCGGCAGCATGGACCGCACCTATCGCTTCGACCCGCGCAAGACGAAGGACGCGCCCCTGGGCCTGCCCGCCGCCGGGGTGCTCACCATGATGGGGTCCATGTCGTCGTTTCCGCGCGAGCGCGTCCGGGCCGCGCGTTTCCTGGAGATCTTCGCCTGCCAGAACTTCTCGCCGCCTCCCGCGGACGTGCACTTCCCGCCGCTGGAGATAGACCCGGCGACGGGCGGAACGTGCCTGCACTGCCACAAGACGCTGGACCCCGCGGCCATCGCCTTCAAGCGCTGGGACTTCACGCCGTTCCCGAGCTACTACGTTCCGTGGCCCTTCATCGGGGGCATCGGCAATCAGCGCATCACCGCGGAGTGGCTGTCCGGGAAGTATCCGCACATCGGCAATGCGCCGGGCCTGCGCTGGAAGAACGCCTTCGCGCCCAACACGGTGTTGACCCCCGTCACTCCGGAGGAGCTCACGGCGAATCCGGAAGCGGTGCTGCTCGACACGATGCCGGAGTCGTACACGCTGCTGGGCGAACATGGCGATGGGACCATGGGCCCGTTGGGTTTCGGCAAGCTGCTGGTCCGCTCCGGTGAGTTCGACCGCTGCGCGGCGCGCAAGCTCTACGCGATGTTCATTGGCCGGGAGCTGAATCCGGCCACGGAGAAGGGCTTCATCGACAAACTCGCGCGGGAGTTCGTCGCGGGGGAGCGCAAGCTGCGGCCCTTCATCCGCCATCTCTTCGAACAGTCCGAGCTGCGGAGGGGCCTGTGATGCGCACACTGCGTTCGTTGCTGGGGGCCGTCGCGCTCGCGTTCGGCCTGGGGGCTTGTTTCGGGGATGTCTCGCACCCGCAGGGGGGCGATGGCACGCCGGACGGGGGCGACACCTGCGCGGCGTCGAGCGACAACGACGCGGTCCGCCTCGCGCTCGCTCCCGCGTGTGAGGGCTGCCACGTCAACGGCAACAAGCCCTTCTTCGCCTCGCTCGCCGCGTTCGAGAGCGGGCTCGTCTACAACGAGCGGTTCGTGAAGCGCGGAGACCCGGAGGGCAGCGTCCTGGTCCAGATGCTCAAGGGCACCGCGCCTGGCAGCTACGCCCAGATGCCTCCGGGCCAGCCCTACGAGCAGCTCGTCGCCAACGGCCGCGTCACGATGACCATCTCCCAGGTGGAGGCGTGGATTCGCGACCTGAAGGCGCCCCCCGCGCAATTGGAGACGCCGTCACCCGAGGAGTTCCGCGTCCGCCGGCTGTCCGCCGAGGAGATGGTGGTGAGCCTGATGGACCAGCTCGGGCTCACGCTCGAGGACTTCGTCAGCACGAGCAACCCCGACTGGCGCAACCGGGCGTACGTCGTGAACTGGGGCAAGTTCTTCATCTGGCCTGGTGACTGGTCTCCCGGCATCTCGGGCGAGTACGTCTCCGACCTGCGCACCGTCGAGCGGTTCGAGGCGCTCGGAGGCGGCAACTCCCTGGCGTACCGCAAGAAGGACACGACCTTCGGCCCCTCCGCCGGCCAGGCCCTGGTCCAGGTGTCCCAGGCCTGGTGTGGGCGCGCGGTGGACAAGCCCAACAACAAGGCGGTGCTGCGCTTCGTGACGCTCGCGGACACGTCCACGAAGAACCCGGACGCGGTGCAGAAGAACCTGCGCAACCTCTACCTGCGCATGCTGGGCCAGCCGCCCGACGACGCGGAGCTGAAGGCGCTGTACGAGCAGGTCTACCTCCCGCTCGAAGCGCAGAGCGCGCGCCTGGCCTGGGTTGGCACGTGCGCGGCGCTCATCCGTCACCCGCTGTGGATCACCTACTGAGCCGAGGACGCCATGCCGAACACTTCTCGACGCACGTTGCTCAAGTGGGCCCTCGGAGCCGGTCAGTTCGCCCTCCTCGACCGCGCGGGGCTCCTCGGCGCTGGCCTCGCGCACGCCGCGGACGCCGACGTCCCTTCACGACTGGTGGTGCTCTACGTCCCGGGCGGCTTCCGACCGGCGTATTGCTTCACGCCGATGGAGGACTCGGAGATTCCGCTCTGCGTCCCGGGGTCCTCCAACTTCAGCAGCGAGCCGGTCTTCTACGACGCGAGCAAGGTGGTGAACCTGGCGCCCGCCAACGGCGCGTACAAGCCGCTGCGGACGTGGCAGTCCTGGAATCCGCAGGACCCGGCGGCGCGCGGTACCTTCAGCCCGCTCATGTATGGCTACCAGCACTTCGCGCTGCATGAGCAGTTGAGCGTGCTGCATGGCATCGACCAGGGGACCAATGACCACGCGAGCGCCTTCATCTCCGCGATGTGCGGCGTCGCGGGCGCGGACTATCGGGCGCCGGCGATGCACTCGGTCATCGCGAACCACCTGTATGCGCGGCACCGGGAGACCCGTCCGCTGCCGTTCGTGGTGGTCGCTGGGGACCGGGGCGTTCCCTCTGGCATGGGGTTGCCCTCGCACGCCTCGCCGGTCGGTGTGCCCTCCATCGATGCGCTCAAGCCGATGCTCTCCGGAAAGGCCGCGGACAACGCCTGGTGGTCGGGGCTGGAGGCGCGCACCGAGGGCGCGGAGCTGGATGCACGGGGCACGCCCACCGGGGCCCAACTGAAGACGACGACGGTGGAGCGCTACTCCCTGGCGCGTGCGCAGCCGCTCCTGGGCCGCTCGACGGCGAAGGTGGACAACTACCTGGAGGGCCTGCATGGCTCGCTGTCGTCCGTCTCCCGCGTGCTGGCGACGGACGTGGTGTCCCTGCTGGAGGGCACCAAGGGCATCGACACGCTGAAGACGAACCGGCCCGCGTACCTGTCGAGCTACCTGAACGAGACGTTCACCTACACGTTCGGCAACGCGAACTTCCACCTCACCGGGTTGGACCCGCGCATGGACATGGCGCTGCGGTTGCTCAAGTCGGACCTGTGCACGTCAGTGCATGTCTCGCTGCGCATGGACTTCGACACGCACAGCGGCGCGGGCCATGCCTTCAGTTGCGCGCATGGTCGCGGGCTGATGGATTGTGTCGCGCGCTTCCTGGGCGAGATGAAGGCCACGCCCGCTCCGGGCAAGCCGGGCAAGACGCTGCTCGATGACACCCTGGTGTTGGTGATGAGCGAGTTCGGCCGGAGCTGGGCTTCCCGCGCGAATGACGGCAGCTACAACCTTCCGGATGACCACCACCCCTTCACCTCGGTCTTCTTCGCGGGGGGAAACGTGGCCGCGAACCGGCAGGTGGGCACGTACACGACGCGTGGGCTCGGCGTCCCGGTGGACATCATCGAGGAGACGGGGCAGACGCAGAAGCGCGTCCCCCGGTCCGCGGACGTCGTCACCACCGCGCTGCGCATCATGGGCATGGAGCCGAACGAGTTCTTCATCCCCGGTGGCTACGGCGAGGTCGTGGGGCTCCGGAAGGGGTAGCGGCGGCGGGAATCGAACCCGCAGGCAAGGTGATGGAAAACTCCAGGCAGGACGCGCTGTTACCCGCTATCGCCTTGAATCTCCTCGGGTTCGTCATCCCGCCCCGTCCCACTCCATTCCCCCGTGTGCCGCGTCCAACCCCGCTGGAGGGGCACACTGGGGGCACATTCAGCCCAACCAGGTCAAGCCGCTCACGGACGCGAGCGACCAGGGCTCGCTGGTCTCTCAGGGCTCACGAGAAGCCCGTGGGAGGCTGACGGTAGCGCGTGCCCTGGCGAGGTGTGGCTGGGGAAGAGCAGGTGGAAGCGCGCGGGTGGGAGTCCCGGCGGAGGCGGCCGGAGGGAACGGTACGAGGCGGTGAGGGACCACCTTGCCACGCTGCTGACGGAGATGTGACGTGGCTAGGGCCGGCGTGAACCAAAGGGGCTGCGCAGCCTCTTCGCCGGCCGGGCGCACCGCTCGTGCTGCCCCTTTCTGCGGCCCAGCCCTAACCCCCAATATGGCCTCTATCCCGCCTATACGTCGAGCCCTGATATGGGGCCAGGGCTTGGGGCGGTGCCGGGGGTTTGCGGGTTCGCCCCCAGGCCGAACTGCGCCCGAAGCTGTGCGACGCCTACCGGCCGGAGAACACCCGCGAGCTGCGCATCGCGACAGGAACTGCCGTTATCCTGCCTCGCGGCGCGCTCGCACAGCACACGAGCCCCGGGACAAATACCTATTTCACCTGGGTTTGTGCACTATAGGGGCAGCCCTTAGGTGCGGACCTCTGCTCCATCTTGTGGTGTCGCCTTGCAGCCATGACCATAACGACCCTCAGTCGCCGAGTGGTTAGATCGAAATTCGGGTAACTGAAAAGGCGTCGGATTATCGGTTAATATGGTCCCAGGCGAATCCCTAGAGCTTCCATGATTGAGTGGGACTATTTCTTGAGAGCCGCGAGAAGGCGATGCAGAGCACGCTCAAATTTGACAGGGCTCTTCTCCGTCCCCTCGAAGTCGGCAACAACTCGATCGCGAATCGATTGCGCAATACTGGAGTCAAGTGGAGTCCATCCCTTGAGCACGTAATCATCAAGACGAATTGGAACCAAAAGCTCTAAACCGCCACTTCGCGACTCTCTCGACAGTGCTTCTTGAATTTCGTTAAGCACGCCAGGTCGATCAAGTGAAGACCGAGAACAAATCAAGATGACGCGATCGTATTGATTTATGCCCTCATGCATCAGTCGGCGTAGTTTCACCCCGGGTTTTGCATGGGCTGGGAAAAAGAAGCTCTTGACGCCGTTTCTATGCAAAGCCTCATAAAGATTCCGTGCAAACCCCTCATCAGGCGCCCCATAACTGATGAAGGTGGTCATCATCAGCTTGAATAACTGCTTTTCGTCTAGTGAGTGGGCGGAGTCAACCATGTATTCGACAAATACATCTGGCATCTCCGTTCGTCGTAGAAAGTCCTTGAGGTTGGGAGAAAGAATCGAACGCACTATGGTTCTGTAGTCAACATGGACCCAGATAATGCGAGAATCCGGGTACTCTGCATCGCAGAATGGGCGGATGTCGCAATCGATAAACGATGCATTGCTTAACTTTGCGCCAAAGCACCGACTTCCATCAAAGCTGACATTTAAGAACCTGCTCATGAAGAGGTTGGCCTTCTCGAGCCTGCAGCGGGCGACGGCGGAATAGGTGACATCGCAAGCGTCAAGGTTGGCGCTGCGGAAATCGCAGGCGACAATCTCGGCATCATAAGTGCCGAAGCCAGTCAAATCCGCACCACGAAAGCTGACGTTTAAGAGAGAGCCCTCGCCAACGCCCATATCTCTGACGCTAGCTCGGCTGAGGTTGACCCCAGACAAGGAGTCTCCGCCTAGAATGGCGAGCCCATCGGCTTTGGCGCCCACAAAGTAGCGCTCCCCGTGTGCGTATCGATCAAGCAGCTCTTTGGCACTTTGGGGGGGCATGTACCGCTTCGCAGTGCTCATGTAGCGACACGCTATTTTTTGAGCGCTGCTAGCAAACGAAGCAGGGCTTGGTTGAATTTCGCGGGATCTGAATCCGTGCCTTCAAAATCGGCAACAACCCGGTCGCGAATTGCCTGGGCTGCGCCAGGGTCAGCTGGGCTCCATCCCTTGAAAATATAATCATCAAGACGAATTGGAATGAGATACTCTGCGCCACCGTCTCGCGCTTCTCGTGCTAGTGTTTCTTGAATTTCGTTGAGGACGCCTAGCCGAACGAGCGATGATTGGGAGCAAATTAGGATTACGCGGTCATGCTTGTTTACGCCTTCGCGCATTAGGCGATGCAGCTTTCTGCCAGGGACTGCATGCTCGGGGAAGAAGAAAGTGGTTACGCCATTGGCATGCAATGCATCATAGAGCTTTTGAGCAAAGGCCGTGTCGGGACCACCATAGCTAATGAAAGTAGTCTGCATCAAGGAGAAGAGCCCTCTCTCATCGAGTGAACGCGCACATTCCACCATATATTCAACGAACACTCCAGGCATTCCAGACCGGAGCAGGAAGTCCTTCAAGTTGACTGCGCGCAGAGACCTCATGATGGTGCTGTGATCGATGTAACTCGGGGAGAATTGCTGCACCGGAGGATCGGCTACACACAAAGAGGATATGTCGACATCAATGAACACAGAGTCGCCAAGCGAGGCAGTCGAGAATGTGCATTCCGGGAAATCAGCATGCACCACATTTGAAAATAACATGTCGACGTCAACGAGCAAGCTATGAAGGAACGTGCTCGAATAGATGCTGGCGCGATAGAGTTTCGCGCGACTTAGGTTGCAGTCCGCCAATGTAGTACGATGGAATGTCGCCCCTGAAAGCTCGGATCCTTCAAGATTGGCATTTGTGAGGAGCGAGTCGTCAAACTGAGCATCCGCCAGCACGGAGTAGCTTAAGTCGATATCGCTAAATTCGATATTGTTGAATACCGGAGCTGACAGCTTGGTGTCAGAGAAATTCCTTTCTCCTGCGTGATAGCGCATCAGCAGTTCATCGACGCTGGCGGGGGGACTGTATCCTTTTGGCATTTTACGTTTTCTTAATAGGTCGGCTGTTCTGGCTGGCCAAGCGCTCCGGCGGCGGCCCCTGAAACTACCTTCGGAGCGCCGAGAACAGTGGGTTTCGTCCTGAAGATCTCACCGTTTGTCAGTGTGACGTACGCAGTCACTGGCTTGTCGAAGTCAAAGTGCTGCGCCATTGGATCCCAGGGCAATGGTCGGTCGAAGGAGTCGTGAGGATGAAGAGGGGCAGGCAATCCATCAACACTGGCCAGCGATTTCTTGCCGACCTGCTCCATGCCGATGCCATTGATCTTGAGGGTGTGGTCTGTCCTGTTGATGGCCCGAATGAGCACAACCGAGTCGGGGGCCCGTCGTCGGCCATCCTGAGAGTACAAGTCTCTCAGGCTCACTTGCACGCCAACCATCTTGCGGGCGCGCCACCAACTAACGAACTGTGCCGCTGCAAGCGCCGTCGAAAGCACTGCACCGTATACGGCGATGATGTCAGCAACCCCCATAGTTGGCCTCCCGAGCGGAAACGCGATGCAGCTCGCACTGCCTACACAGAGGCGTAGCACCTAGTTGCAGCCACTCCAGTTTCTGGACTGGTAAAGCAGTTCACCTAGCGACATACCTCTTGCAAGGATCGGCCCTAGGGGCGCGTCTTTGGGGCATGCGCTGTCCGCAGGACAGGACGGGCGTTCTCGCCAGCGGAGCAGTCGCCCCCTGTGTCAGGGAAGATGTCGCCTCGGCTGACGTGCCGAGCTGACGACGCCCTGGGGGCGAGCGCAGGCGGTTGAAGTGCCGTACACAGACGCATTCAAGGCGCAGATGGTGAAGCGGATGATGGGCCCGAGCGCGGTGACTGCCTCGACACTGGCCCGGCAGATAGGAGTGTCCCAACCGACGTTGTCGCAGTGGTTGCGCGCGGCGAATAGGGTAGTGGGCATGACGCCCCCGTCCGACGAGAAGAAGCCCGCCCCGCCCGCTGGGCCCAAGAAGTGGACGCCCGAGGAGAAGCTGCGCGTGCTGGCGGCGGCCCAGGAGCTCAAAGGCGAGGAGTTGGGGGCGTTGCTGCGTGGAGAGGGACTGCATGAAGCGCAGCTGAGGGAGTGGCAGCAGGCGGCCGCGGGGGCGCTCTCCGGCACGGCGAGCGAGCCGCTGCCGGCCAAGGAGCGCAAGCGGCTGGCCGCCGCCGAGAAGCGGGTGAAGGAGCTCGAGCGGGAGCTGCACCGCAAGGAGAAGGCGCTAGCAGAGACGGCGGCGCTGCTGGTGCTCGAAAAAAAACTTCAGGCGATGGGGTGGGACGAGAGGCACCTGGCAGACGAGGACGACTCCGGGGACGAGAAGAGCGAGAAATGACGCTCGCCCACGTCGACGAGGCCCTGGAGAAAGGCGTGCGCCTGGAGGCCATCTGCGAGCGGCTCGGGGTGGCCCCGCGCACGATTCAACGCTGGAGGAAGCCCGCCACGGCCGAGGACCGGCGGTGCGGACCACATACCCGTCCGGCCAACCGACTGTCCGAGGTGGAGCGGCGCCGAATCCTGGCGGTGGCCAACAGTGAGGAGTTCCGGGACGCCTCGCCCAAGCAGATTGTCCCCAGGCTGGCGGACCGGGGCGAGTACGTCGCCAGCGAGGCAAGTTTCTACCGGGTGCTGCGCGAGGCGGGTCAGTTGGCCCACCGAGGCCATGCCAAGGCGCCCACGCCCAGGCCCCGGGCCGAGCACACCGCCACCGGGCCCAACCAGGTCTGGAGTTGGGATATCACCTACCTGAAGGGCCCGGTGAAGGGCGCCTTCCTCTACCTGTACCTGGTGGTGGACGTCTTCAGCCGGCGAATCATGGGCTTCGCGGTGCACGAAGAGGAGTCGTCCGAGCATGCCTCGGTCCTCATCCGCCGCTCTTGGCAGCAGGCCGGCTGCCCCGAGGGGCTGGTGCTGCATTCGGACAACGGCGGCCCGATGAAGGGCGCCACGTTGCTGGCCACCTTGCAATGGTTGGGCGTCACCCCGTCCTTCAGCCGGCCCCGCGTCTCGGACGACAACCCCTTCTCCGAAGCCCTCTTCCGCACGCTGAAGTACCGCCCCAGCTTCCCGCGGCGGCCCTTTGCGTCCGCCGAGGATGCGCACGACTGGGTGACGCGCTTCGTGGATTGGTACAACACCGAGCACCTTCACTCCGCCATCCGCTTCGTCACGCCTGACGACAGGCACTTCGGTCGCGAGGCCTCGCTGCTGGCTCGACGCCACCGGGTGTACCAGCGCGCCCAATCCCGTCACCCGGAGCGCTGGAGCCGCGTCACGCGCAACTGGACTCCCGCGGGCTCCGTCCGCCTGGGCCCCTCGCCCAGCCGCATCTCGGCCGTGCAGGAGATGAAGCGCATCGGCTGAACCCTCTCACGCGACATCTACCTTGACGCTCACCGGTCGGGTGATCGCCAGGGGAAGAGGTGCCGCAGGGCTCGGTGGGCTCGTGGCCAAAGCTCCAACCCCCGGAGCCTCTGGCCACGCATCAAGTGGCGCAAGTTCTGCTCGGTGGGGCGGGGCTTGGGATGCCGCCGCGTCCTGCTTGTGTGCGAGCTGCGCCAGGCGGCGAGTGTGAGCGGTCCGCCCTGTTCCGCCCAAGCCCCAGCTCCAGGTCCAGAAGAGCTCATGGGCGCGTGGCTAAACCAGAGTTCGTGATTCGCGATCAGGCTGGGGAGCAGGCGGGCGCGGAGGAGGCGGGAAGAGGGAGCAGGGGCACCTCTCGTTCGGCTCTGTGTGCGCAGAAGACCTGAGAGCGAGAAGGCC
>NZ_JABUMQ010000314.1:0-13310 GCF_013336645.1 Myxococcus sp. CA039A
CCACCACCTCCTCCTCCTCCTCCGCCCCCTCCTCCGGGTGACGCCGGGCGGGACGCGCTCGCCGACGCCATGGCGATACCGCCCACCATCTGCTTGCGAGCCCGCAGGTCCACCTCCAGGCGCTGCTGCTGCTCCCGCACCTGGTCGAGATACGCGTTCTTCACCGGCTCCTGGGACGACATGGACGCTCCCCCTGAAAAGGGGCCCATCCAAGCACACGTCAGGAGCCCCGAGGAGGCGAGGGGCGCTACTTGCCCTTCACCAGCAGGATGTCCACGCGGCGGTTCAGCTCGCGCCCGCGCGGAATCAGGTTGGGGGCCTTGGGACGGGTATCGCCCAGGCCGGAGGCGTCGATGCGCGACGGGCTCAGGCCCGCCTTCACCAGCAGGTCCGCCACGGCCTTGGCGCGCGACTCGGAGAGCGCCTGTCGCGCCGTCGCCGGAGCCTCGCGGTTGTCCGTGTGTCCCTCCAGGCGCAGCTTCAGCGTCTCGTCCCGCACCAGCAGGTCCACCAACAGGGCCAGGCCCTCCGTGGAGTCCTTGCGCGGCGCGGCCTGCTTCTCCGCGAAGCGCGGGGGCTTGGGCAGCTCCACGCGCTCGTTCTTCACCTGCGGCTGCTTCGCCTTCTGCGCGGGCGCGGGCGCCAGCACGAAGGCCACCGAGGCCTCGCGGTCTCGGCTCACCTTCACCTGACGCGTCTGGGCCAGGAACCCCTTGGAGAGCACATCCACCGTGTACTCACCCGGGGGCAGCATCACCGGCACCGGCTTGCGCGCGTTCTTGTCGAGGAGGACCTGCTGCGGCGCGCCCTTGCCCCGGACATACGCCGTGGCGGCCACGGGCTTCTTGCCCGCGAGCACCTTCAGCAGCAGCCGCCCCGGCGCCACCGGGCCCTGCTCCGGAGATTCCCGGGGCTTCGTCCCAGCGACTGGCGGCGCGGTGACAGGAGGCGCCGTCACGGGCGGCGCGGTGACAGGAGGCGTCACCTGCGCCACGGCGATGGGCGGCGCACCCGCGTCCTGGCCTTCCACCAGCGTGGCGTCCGCGAGTGGCGCGGTCATCTCCGCCGATACATCGTGCGACAGCTTCAGCTTCAGCCGAGGGTCGGGTGCGGTGGGGTTGATGCCGGGAATCACCTTCACCCGCATCCGCAGCCCCTTCTGCGCCTGGAACGTGACGGAGGCCGTCATCTTCCAGAGGAAGCCGCTCTCCTCGCTGAAGAGGTTCCACGCGTCGTTGTTCGTATAGGTGACGCGCGACACCAGCGTGTAGGAGCCCTCCTCCACCTTCAGCGACGCGAGGCGATGGATGCCCGGGCCGGAGATGACGTCCAGCCCCGGTACCGCCAGGGGTTGGCCGTTGAGGATGAAGTCCACCTCCAGCAGCTTGTAGGCCCGCGCGGTTCCCGCGCCCGGGAGCCCTTCGTAGGTGATGACGACCTCTGGAGGAGGCGTCTTGACCAGGGCCTGGAGCTGACGGTCCAGGTCCTCGCGGGCCCGCTGCTCGACGGTGGACGGTTCAGCCGCGCGAGCCGTGGCGCCGACGAGGGCCAGGATGCAGAGCCACAGTGCTTGTACGGAGGAATAAGCCACGGGGGTCCACAGCATCGCACAACCTGGGCCTGCCGCGAGTTGTCAGCCGGGCGGGCTGACCACCAGCCGACCGTCGGCCCCCCTCCCCTCACTCCAGGTCCCGGCCGGACAGGGGCCTGGGGTGTGGCCCGGTCCACGTTTTTGGCTCCCATCCCGCCGCCAAGGGCGCTACTCCTGGGCGCCGAAGACTCCCCCGAAGAGGCGCGCGCGATGAACGACTTCCAGTTCCAGGAAATGCTCCCGCTGGGCAAGGACGAGACGCCCTACCGATTGCTCACGAAGGACCACGTCTCCACCTTCGAGGCCGGCGGACGCACCTTCCTCCAGGTCGCCCCCGAAGCGCTCACCCTGCTGACCCGGGAGGCCATGCGGGACATCGCGCACCTCCTGCGCCCCGGCCACCTGGGCCAGCTTTCGAAGATCCTCCAGGACCCGGAGGCATCCGCGAATGACCGCTTCGTCGCGCTGGAGCTGCTGAAGAACGCGAACATCGCCGCCGGTGGCGTGCTGCCGTCCTGCCAGGACACGGGCACCGCCATCATCATGGGCAAGAAGGGCCAGCACGTCCTCACCGACGGCCATGACGAGGAGGCCCTCTCCCGCGGCGTCTTCGAGACGTATCGCACGTCCAACCTGCGCTACTCGCAGATGGCGGCGCTGGACATGTACAAGGAGGCCAACACCGGCAACAACCTGCCCGCGCAGATCGAGCTCTACGCGACGGGCGGTGACGCCTACAAGTTCCTGTTCATGGCCAAGGGCGGCGGCTCGGCCAACAAGAGCTATCTGTTCCAGGAGACCAAGGCGCTGCTCAACCCGACGAGCCTCTTGGCTTTCCTCGACGCGAAGATCCGCTCGCTGGGCACCGCGGCGTGTCCGCCGTACCACCTGGCCATCGTCGTGGGCGGCACGTCCGCGGAGTTCGCGCTGAAGACGGCCAAGTACGCCTCCGCGCGCTACCTGGACACGCTGCCCACCGAGGGCAACGCGCTGGGCCGGGGCTTCCGCGACGTGGCGCTGGAGCAGGAGGTGCTGAAGCTCACGCAGCGCATGGGCATTGGCGCCCAGTTCGGCGGCAAGTACTTCTGCCACGATGTGCGCGTCATCCGGCTGCCGCGCCACGGCGCCTCGTGCCCGGTGGCCATCGCCGTGTCGTGTTCGGCGGACCGGCAGGTGCTCGGCAAGATTACGCGCGACGGTGTCTTCCTGGAGCAGTTGGAGGCGGACCCGGCGAAGTACCTCCCGGAGACGACGGACGCGGACCTGGCCGGCGAGGTGGTGAAGCTGGACCTCAACCGTCCGATGAGCGAGCTGCGCGCGGAGCTGTCGCGCTACCCCATCAAGACGCGCGTGTCGCTCACCGGCCCCATGGTGGTGGCGCGCGACATCGCCCACGCGAAGCTCAAGGAGCGGTTGGACCGGGGCGAGGGCATGCCGCAGTACCTGAAGGACCGCATGGTCTACTACGCGGGCCCGGCGAAGACGCCGGAAGGGTATGCCTCCGGCTCTTTCGGTCCGACGACGGCCGGCCGCATGGACGCGTACGTGGACCAGTTCCAGGCGGAGGGCGGCAGCTTCGTGATGCTGGCCAAGGGCAACCGCTCCCAGGCCGTCACCGACGCGTGCAAGAAGCACGGCGGCTTCTACCTGGGCTCCATTGGCGGCCCGGCGGCCCGGCTCGCCAAGGACTGCATCACCAAGGTGGAGGTGCTGGAGTACGAGGAACTGGGCATGGAGGCCGTGTGGAAGATTGAAGTGGTCGACTTCCCGGCCTTCATCGTGGTGGACGACAAGGGCAACGACTTCTTCGCCCACCTCAACAAGCCCTCCGCGAAGAAGGGCTGAGGGCACGCCGTGGAGTGGCGGGACTGAAGCGCCACCCCTCAAGTGGCGCTCCGAGGGCCTCGGCTCAGCGACGCCGGCGAACGAGCGTCGGAAGCACGAGCAACAGGAGGCCGAAGAACAAGGAGCCTCCTCCTCCCGCGCAACCGCACGACTCGGACTCCTCCGGCCTGGGGACGATAGCGCCACCGTCCACCACGCCACCGTCTCCTGCCCCTGCGTCACCGGGACCCGCGTCGTCACCGGGACCCGCGTCGTCGCCAGGACCCGCGTCGTCGCCAGGACCCGCGTCACCGGGTCCGGCGTCCGCAACCGGGCGCTCGGTGATGGTCACCGGAAAGTGACAGGTCGCCTGATGGCCGGCGTGGTCCGTGACCACCACGTCCACGGTGCTCGTCCCGACTGGGAACACAGAGCCCGAAGGAGGAACGCTCTCCACCGTCGGAGCGGGGTCCAGCGCATCGCTCACGGAGACATCGAACAGGACCGCCGCTCCCTCGATGCCGTTCAACCCCACCGGGCACGTCAGCGTGGGCGGAGAGGTGTCACGCCGAATGGAGACCCGCTGCGACGTCGTGCCTCCCTGCGATGTCGCGGAGCAGGTGAACACCTGCTCCAGGGTGTCCCTCGTCACCGTCTCGGCTTCGCAGCCCGTCGTCTGGGTGACGCTCGACTCTGCTTCCTCGATGGACCACGCGAGCGAGACGTCCCCCACGTAGAAGCCATTCGCGCCGAGCACCCCTGTCACGTTCGCCTTCACGACCGGCGGGGTGACGTCGACATCCACCGCGAACGGCTCCATCCCATATTCAGGGTGAACCGCCGCCAGGAACAGCGTGCCAGAGACCGTGATAGGCGCTGACGGAGACGAGGGCATTGCCCCTGGCCAGAGGTCCGCGACCAACGAGGGCTCGCCCGCGCCCGGGTCGAGCCGACAGAGCTCCAACCCCACGGCTCCCAGCTCACAATCCAGGAACACCGTGTCCCGGTACGTGGTGAGCCACGACGACCCCAGCACGGAGCCCACCACCGTGGTGCCTTCGGGGGTCCCATCCGTCCTCGCCAGATACCGACCCGAAGAGGTCTGGATGAGGAGCACCGTGCCCGTACCTTGCCGCGTGGCGGCGAGCAGCCGCGTATCCCCTGTCCCCGGCTCGAAGTCGCCCAACCGCTGTGCACGAGTGCCACGCAGCACCCAGACCTCGCGCCCCACCTCCGCGCCCTTGGCCGTGAAGAACAACAGCGGACCGACCGCGTGCAAGTCGGCGGGCTCCACGTCCTGCGTGCCAGGAACGAGCGCCGTCCCCATCACGGAGCCGTCACTCGACCAGAGGGATGCGCCCTGAGTGACGAACGCCACCCGGTCCTCATAGGCGACCGGCTTCCCCGCGGGGACGGTTGCGAGCCTTATCACCGAGCCCGCAACGCGGGCCCCGTCCGTGCGGTACGGGAAGTAATCGCTCTCGCTGGTCAGGTACTGGCGGAAGAACACCTGGGTGCCGGCCACGGCGAGGAAGTCGAGCGGACGACCGGCAAGCGACTGCATCGAGAGCGTTCCATCCCGGGTGCCATCACTCTCCGCCAGTTCGTAGCCTGAATCCCATTCGCGCCCCAGAATCATCCTCGAGCCCAGGTGGGCCTTGCCAGAGGCGGGACTCAGGTGCACGGCATCGCCAGGCCCCCCCTTCGAAATATACAGCGCCGCGCCTTCACGGAAGGTGAGCGCGTCCCCCCAGCGTTCCAGCTGGGTGATGGTCGAATACAACGAGAACGCATCACGGATGACGTGCGTGCCGGCGTGCGTGCCGTCGGTGCGAAGCAGCGACGATTGTCCCAGCGCCTTCGTCGCGCTGAAGTACGCGAACGTATCTCCCGAGGTCCAGTTCTCGGGGTAGGACCCCGCGTTCGACCAGGTCCAGACTTCCGTCACGGCACCTTCCGGTCCGCCTTCGGGGAAGGCGTGAAGCAACAAGCCGCTGCCCTCGATGGAGAACGCGTGCAGCGTCCCTCCCCTCGACACGACGTCGGTCAGTCGCCCTTCGAAGACCCTCGAGGTCCCTTCCGGTGTGCCATCGGTCCGCCACACGGACTCGGCACTGCCCTCGGGAGTCCCGGAGAGCAGCACCTGGGCGCCGACCGCGGTGAACGCCGTGACACTCGTTCCAGCAGCGCCTGGGCTGAGGTCGGCGAGCAACCCGGTGCCCGCCTCCGTGCCGTCCGTGGTCCAGGGCTCCAGGCCCGTCAACGCATCGCTGGCGACGAAGTAGAGCCGCCCGCCGTTCTGGACGACCACGCTGGTGCTGGGAAGCGCGGCGAACCTTCGGACCACGCGAGGCGCTGCGACGCCATCCCACGCGAACACCGCGGGACCGGTCGAGTCGACTCCCACGTAGACGAACTGGGAGCCAATGCGGGAGACGGGGCCCACCAGTCGCTCAAGCCACTGGAGCACGCGCGTCCCCGAGGACGTACCGTCCGTCCGCCAGAGCGCGACACCCAACTCGGTCGACACCGCGAAGTGCACCTGGGACCCGAGCGGATCCAACCAGGAGGCCAGCAACGTGGTGCGATTGGACCTGATGGAAGCAATCGTCGTCGTGCCACTGACCGTTCCATCCGAGGCCCTCAACGCGATGTCATAGACGCGATTGGAACCCGACCAGGCGCCGAACACAGACCGGTGGCCGATGTCGAGGTTGGGCCCGGTGAACGGTTCGATGGTGGAGACCTGCTTGGTCCCAGCGGGGGTGCCATTGGTGACGTAGAGGTCCCAGAGGTAGATGTTGCTGTAGCCGGAGCGGAACCAGAGCTTCCCTCCTCGAATGGACAGGCGAAGCTCGCGCGAACGCGTGGACTGGTCGACCGCGTACACGAGCCGCGTCCCGGTGGCTGTCCCATCCGTCCTCCACAGCTCGTTGCGGGAGCTGAAGTACAGCGCACCCTCGAACTCGAGCAGCCCCGTCGATTCACTGGAGAATCCGTACGGACCGGCCCACGTGTCACTCACGAGGTGGGTCCCTTCGGAGGTGCCGTCGGAGCGCCACAATTCATGGCCGTGCACGCCATCGTTGGCGAGGAAGTAGAGCGCCGAGTCCCAGGTCGTCCACCCGAGGCAGTTCCCGTCACCGGAGCCAGGCCGGATGTCCTTGAGCAGCGTGGTGCCTTCCGGGGTGCCATCGGTCGACCACGGCTCCGAGCCGTGGACACCGTCGTCGGCGAGGAAAAAGACCCGCTCCCCCAGCACCCCCATGAGGCGAGGCGTCGACGAGCCCATCCCCGGGTGGATGTCCTTCACCATCCGCGCTGCCCCCCGGGAGAGGTCGGTGACCCACAGCTCATTGCCCGCCGCCGCCGTCGCCAGCGAGAAATACACGCGGTCGCCGACGGAGACGAGCACGCGGGCTCCTGTATAGGGCGTCACGGGCGTGGGATTCAGGTCGGCAATCAGTCGTGGCGTCGCCGAGACAAGACTGAGCACCAACAAGCTGCTGTAGAGCATGCGTGTTCCTCAGGGGGTGTGGTGCGTCCAGGAATGCGGGCGCGCGATGCACCTCGCTTGCCCCGTTAGACGACACCCGCCCTCCCCTGGTGGCTCATTCCCGCCACGAGACGAGGCCCACCGATTACGCCCCTGCGTCCCGAGAACCTCGTCCCAGGACGAGCCCTCAAGGGACCGTTGCGGAAAACCCTTGCGAAAGAGGCGTGACGCGGGGAGCCCTCACGCGCGCGGCGGCGCTTCTTCCACCGGCACGGCCACGGGGACCTTCTTCTTCGGGATGATGCCGCGACGGGGGCCCTTGAGGGCCACGCCCAGCAGCATGCTCGCGGGGAGCATCATCCCCAGTCCTTGCGTGAGGTTGTCGGGAGGATGAACGACAGCCCCCAACACCAGCGCGGAGAACAACAAACCACAGACCAGTCGAAGCAACAGGGAGCTCACGCGAGGAACCTCGGTGACGGGGTGCCCCAGCGTAAACATCCCAGAGGCCCTGTCCAGGCGGCCTCATGGGGCCCTTCAGGGTGGGGCCGAGCAAGCACCCCACCCTGTCCCACCGCCCACGTCGGACGGTGGGAGCGTCAGGGAGCTACCAGATCTTCACGCGCTTCTCGGGGGCGAGCCAGCCGGCGTCGCCTTCCTTCACGCCGAACGCCTCGTAGAACTCCGCCATGTTCCGCACCACGCCGTTGACGCGGTACTGCGGCGGCGAGTGGGTGTCGGTGAGCAGCATCTGCCGCATGGCGTCGTCGCGGTACAGGCCACGCCAGACCTGCGCCCAGCCGAGGAAGAAGCGCTGGGGGCCGGTGAAGCCGGCGATGGACGGCGCCGCCTTACCCTGGAGGGACATGTTGTACGCCTTGTAGGCGACCGCGAGGCCGCTCAGGTCGCCGATGTTCTCGCCCAGGGTCAGCTCGCCGTTGACGTTCATGGACTCCAGCGGGCTGAAGCCAGCGTACTGGGCCACCAGCACGGACGTGCGCTGCTTGAAGCCGGCCTGGTCCTTCTCCGTCCACCAGTTGCGCAGGTTGCCGTCGCCATCCGAGCGGCTGCCCTGGTCATCGAAACCATGGCTGATTTCGTGGCCAATCACCGCGCCAATGGCGCCGTAGTTCGTCGCGTCGTCTGCGTCCGGGTTGAAGAACGGCGGCTGGAGGATGGCGGCCGGGAAGACAATCTCGTTCATCGTGGAGCTGTAGTATGCATTCACCATCTGCGGCGGCATGCCCCACTCCTCGCGGTCGATGGGCTTGCCCAGCTTGTCCACCATCCGCTGGAAGTCGAACGCATCACCGCGACGGACGTTGCCCAGCAGGTCGCCCGCGACGATCTCCAGGCGCGAGTAGTCCCGCCACTTGTCCGGGTAGCCGATCTTCACGTTGAACTTGGACAGCTTCGCCTGGGCCTGCGCCTTCGTCTCGGCGCTCATCCAGTCCAGCCCGTCGATGCCCTGACGGAAGGCCTCACGCAGGTTGTTGACCAGCTCCACCATGCGCTGCTTCGACGCGGGGCTGAAGTGGCGCTCCACGTAGAGCTGGCCCACGGCCTCGCCCAGCGAGTCCTCCACCGCCGACACGCCGCGCTTCCAGCGCGGACGGTTCTCCTGAAGGCCCTGCAGCGTCTTGCCGTAGAACTCGAACGAGGCCTGCTCGAAGGGGCTCGACAGCATCGGCGCGCGGCCGGCCAGCACCTTGAACGTCAGGTACTGCTTGAGCACGGGCAGCGGCGTCGTCTTGACGAGTCCCGCCAGGGCCTCGAAGTACGTCGGCTGGCGGACGATGACGGCGGGCGTCGCCTGGGCACCCGCGGCCTTGAAGAAGCGCGTCCACGAGAAGCCGGGGGTGAGTGCCTCCGCCTCCTTGACGCTCTTGAGGTTGTAGGTGGCCTCGCGGTCCCGGCTCTTCACCCGGTCCCAGCTCTTGTCGGCCAGCGTCGTCTCGAGCGCGAGGATGGCCTCGGCCGCCTTCTTCGCGTCCTTCTCACCGGCCAGGGTGAAGAGCTTCTCGATGTACGCCACGTAGGCGGCGCGAATCTCGATGAAGCGCGGCTCCTGCTTGGAATAGTAGTCCCGGTCCGGCAGGCCCAGTCCGCTCTGGCTGACGTACGCGATGTAGCGCGTGGCCTGCTTCTGGTCCTGGCCCACGAAGAAGGCGAAGGGCGTCTGGATGCCGCTGCGCTGGAGCTCCGCGAACAGCTCCGGCAGCTGCGCCTTGTCCTTCAGGCCCTTCACCCGCGCGAGCTCCTGGGCAATCGGCTTCACGCCGAGCGACTCGATGCGCTCGGTGTCCATGAAGCTGTTGTACAGGTCGCCCACCTTCTGCGCGGTGGAGCCCGGCGCGCGCTCCTTCGCGGTGGCGGACTCCTCGATGATGGCGCGCAGCGCCAGCTCGGACTTGTCCGCCAGCTCGATGAACGAGCCATAGCGGGCGCGGTCCGCGGGGATGGGCGTGTTCTTCAGCCAGGTCCCGTTGACGAACCGGTAGAAGTCATCCTGGGGACGGATGCCCCGGTCCAGGTTCTTCAGCTCGACGCCGAGCGCGCGAACCGCCTCCTCCGACACGGCCTCCGCGACGGGCGCGGGCGTGGACGCGGAAGCGGCGGGAGGCGGAGTTGCCTCGGTGGGCGCGGGCTGCGGCGCGCTGGCGCAGCCGGTCAGCAACAGGGTTCCGAGGGCACTGGTCGCCCAGGCTCGGTGGGCAATGGACTTCTTGGGGCTCATGAGGTTCCGAGAGGAAAAAGGGACGGGGGATGCTGCCGGACCCGAGTGGTCGTCGTCCATCCGGGCAGGCAGGAAAAACACCCGCGCGCCCGCCCTATTCCTCAGGGAGTCCCCTGCCCTGGTTGCAATTCCGTGGAAACAGCCGCTTCCGGCCCCGCCCCCGTTCAGGAGGCGAGGCCGCGAGCGCCCACTCCCGCCTCAGGCCCTCAGCGCTGGCCCATGACGGGCGCGGGCACCGAGGTGGCGGGGGCGGGCACCGGAGGCGCGACGGGCGCGGGAGCCGGCGTCACCGTCACGTCCTGCGACAGGGCCTCCACGTCATGGAAGCCCTTCGTCGTCACGTCGCCGTTCCGGAACAGGGCCCAGCCCTGAAGGTTGCGCTGGTAGGTCCGCGTCATGTGCCACAGCTGGATGCCGCTGTTGGCGACGAAGAGGTACAGGGCGCGCTTGGGGTTCCAGGGGTTGGGCAGGGCCAGGGCGATGCCGTCATCCGGGCGGCCATACGTCTTGCCCTGCCAGCGGAAGAAGCGGCGGCCCAGCTCCACGGGGAGCTTCTTCTCCTGGGCCAGCCGGGCAAGCAGCGCGTTGTCCTCCGCCCCGCCGAAGACGACCAGGTCGCGATCCGCCAGCTGCGCGTCCGTCACCTCGAAGTCCGGCGCCACGGGGACCAGCCGCTCGGTGAAGACATCCGCCAGCGACTCGCGGTAGCCCAGCACCAGCGTGCGCATGGACTCCGTCTGCCGGGCGGTGCCGTGCACCATCAGCAGCTTCTCCCAGGCATCCGTCTGGTTGGCCAGGACCTGGTAGCGCTCGCGCGGCACCGGAAGGTCATTGCCCGCGTTGAAGACGACACGCACGGGCGCCTCCTTGGTGCGCAGGACGAACGTCTCGCTCGCGGTGCCCTTCACCTCCACGCGCTCCAGCGTGGAGCCCTTCGCCGTGTGCACCTCCACCAGCGTGACGAAGTGCCAGGGCTTCGGGCCGGGCTGCTCCACCTTGAGCGTCACCTCATAGCCGTCCTTCACCTGCGCGGCGGTGGCGCGGAAGCGCGGCTGCGGCAGGCCGGTGCGCTCCAGCCACTGGCCGACGAAGGAGCCCACGTCCTTGCCCACCACCTCCTGCGCGGTGCGCTTGAAGTCCGCGGTGGAGATGTCCTTGTTCGCGTAGCGCGCGTGGACGGCGTTCATCACCTTGGAGAAGTCCGCGTTGCCCAACAGCAGGCGCAGCTGGTGCAGCGCGAAGGTGCCCTTGATGCGCGGCACCAGATAGGTGCCATAGCGGCCGTACTCCGTCTTGACGGAGGCGGGCAGCACGTCCGCCTCGCGCGAGGTGGTGAAGAGGTAGCGGTCATTCAGGTCCGCGAGCACGTCGCGCTGCGCGTCGAAGGCCTTGTCCTGCTTGTCCTCGTGGGCCGACACGTCGCGCAAGAGCTTCCAGTACGCGGACGTGCCGCTGATGAGCCAGTTCTCCCCGTCCGACGCGGGGAACAGGGTGTTGGCCCACAGGAGCGACTTGTCGAAGCCGACCGCGTCCTTCACCCGGGAGAAGTCCCGCTTGGCGGCCTGGGGCTCCTCGGGCGCCTTCCACGTCTTGCGCGCCTCCTTCAATTTGGCGGCGACGTAGATGGGGCTGAACGTCGTGTAGCCCAGCGACAGGTGCGGCGTGGCGCCGGGCAGGTCCGGCATGAAGCGGCTGCCAATCATCTTCTCGCGCAGCGTCGTCTTGCCGTAGTGGGCCAGGAACATCAGCTTCTCGGCCATCTCCGACGTGGTCACCTTGCCGTCGCACGCGTGCGGGCGGTTGATGGGGCTGGAGGCCATCATCCGCGTGGCGGAGTCCAGGTCGAACCCCTTCTTGCCGAACTTCGCGTAGTACTCCCAGAAGGCGATGTCGCGGTTCCAGGTGTTGAAGGCCAGGTCCGCGGGCGCGTTGTCCGGGCTGGAGACGGACTCCTTGCGGACCTCCAAGTCGCGGTTGTTGTTGTTCGCCCAGATGAAGTCCTTGAGGTTGCCCGGCGTGTCGGAGGTATTGCCCTTGCTGCCGGTGCGCCACAGCCGCGTCTTCTTCGTGCCGAGCAACAGGCAGGCACCCTCGTCCGTCTTCGTGTCCGCGAGCGTCCAGTCGTTGGTGTACAGGCCGTTGTTGTTGTCCTTCATGATGCGCGCGACGTCATCGATGGAGGACGCGTACTGCGCCGCCTTGCGGATGCGGTTGCTCTGCGGGGAGCCGTTCAGGTCGAAAGGCGTCTGCCCCACCGTCGTCTCGCCGATGACGATGCCCGCGGAGTTGATGAACCAGTCCGCGCCGCTGTGGATGCCGCCCGGGAAGGTCTGCATCACGAAGCGGTGGCCCCGGGTGGGCTGCACGTCCAGCACCACGTCCCAGTGGACGCCGGTGTAGCCGTTCCACATGAAAATCTGCCCGATGATGGCGCGGCCGTCCTTCGTCGCGGACTTGGTGGCGACGAAGGAGGAGCAGTGGTCGCCCTTGCCTCCGCGCTCGGCCTCCTCGTCGGCCTTGAGGAAGGTGCGGCCGGACAGCGAGGTGGAGGTGGCGCGGTTGGCCTCCTCCAGTTGGCCCGCGTCCACGGCGGTGTTGAGCGTGACGATGTCGAGCACGTCCAGCTCGCGATCCTTGAACTTCGCGCCGGCCTTGTTCGCGCCGTCGGCGATGCCCTTCATCTCCTCCAGGTACTCGGCGTCGAACTTGCGCAGGAAGAGCGAGTCCGCGAGCAGTCGCTGGTGGCTCCATCCCTTGGCCGCATCCGTCTTGTCCTTCTGGATGCCGAGCTTCTCCATGTACCGGACGATTTCCTGCGAGGTCAGTTCACCGAACTGGACGCCGCGCTCGTAGGGCTCGCCCTCGATGTGGACGTAGATCCACCCGCCGTCGTCGTAGCGGAAGCCCTTGCCCGCCCAGCGCACGGACTCCATCGGGACATACGCGGTGATGTCCTCCACGGGCTCCAGGCGGACATCGTCATACCAGACGGAGCCGGTGGCCTTGCCGTTGCGGCCCAGGTGGAGCTGCACGCGGTCCGACGACTGGGTGGCGAAGAAGAGGACGGAGGCGCGGGTGCCGGCCTCACCGCCCGGGGCGGGCGCGCAGTTGGTGAAGGGGAAGCTCTTCATCGAGAAGCAGGCGCCGTGGGCCGTGGGATAGCGGGCCTGGGGGTCGACCTGGACGCCCTTGGTCCTCACCCAGGCGCTGAGCCGGTAGAGCTGGCCCACCTGGAGCTGGAGGTTCTCGGACTCGACGGTGGTCTCTCCACCGCCCTGCGGGCTCTCGATGAGCAGGCCGCGCGAGCCCTCCACCTTGCCCTCGGCGCTGGAGGCCACCTTGCCAGGTCCCTGCGAACGCCAGAACGCGGGCACCGAGGAGGACCCTCCGGCCACCTCGAAGGTTCCGTTCGGCACCGCCGAGGACTTGACGGGGGAGGCGGCCACGGCGGGCGCGGCCTGGAGCAGGCTCGCGGACAACAGCAGCACGCCGAGGAGCTTCGACGTCTGGGGGAGGTCGGTCATGTCGTTCCCTTCCCGAGCAGGGCGGGGCAACAGCTCGGGGAATCGGGGCGCATGACACTGCCGCGCGTTTCGAGCGTCAACCCTTCACGTCATCCAAGGCACCATGACGCGAGGTGACTTCCACACCCACCCCGACAC
>NZ_JABUMQ010000315.1:0-13240 GCF_013336645.1 Myxococcus sp. CA039A
CCTCCCCGAAGTGGAACCCCACCCCATACCGCGTGTCCACTCCTTCCTACTCAGGAGGTCTGACATTCGGCGGCCCACCCAAAGGCCCCCATGGACCTGCCATTCCATAGAAGGAAGAATGTCACCGCCCCATGCTTCCTTCTCGCTCTGGCCTTCTCGTCCTATCGCTCCTGCTCCTGTCCGTGCCCGCGTACGCGGACAACAACGCCGACGAGGCGGACATCGCCTTCGAGCTGGGAAACGACGCCTACGCCAAGGGCCAGTACACCGAAGCCCTGCGCTCCTACTTCACCAGCTACCGGCTGGTGCCCAACCGCAACGTGCTCTTCAACATCGCCCGCTGCTTCGAGGCGCTGGGCAAGTTCAACGAGGCGTACCGCTACTACAACGACCTGCTCACCGAGGACCTGCCCACGGAGGACGCCTCGGAGGTGTCGCGCTCGTTGGACCGGCTTCGCCCCAAGGTGGCGCTCGTCAAGGTCACCACCGTCCCCAAGGGCGCGGACGTCTACGTGGACCGCATGGACCTGGGCAGCCGGGGCCGCTCTCCGCAGACGCTCGCGCTGTCACCGGGCCGCCACAAAATCATGGTGAAGAAGGAGGGCTACCGTCCCACCGAGGCCACCGTCACCGTGGCGCGCGGTCGTGAGACGGAGCAGACCTTCGACCTGTTCCTCATCACCGGCGGCGTGGAGCTCACCGGGACCCCCGAGGGCGCCGAGGTGCGCGACGCCCCCAACGGCCCCGTCATCACCAAGCTGCCCGGTCGCGCCCGCCTGCCTCCCGGTCAGCGCATCCTCTACGTGCGCGCCCCCGGCTACTCCCCCGGCCAGTACGTGGTGGACGTGCCCGCCGATGGCAGCGTCCCGCTCTCCGTCGCGCTGCGCGTGCAGGACCGCCCCTCCGGCCGACTCGTCGTCACCGCCAACCGCGACGGCGCCACCGTGCGCGTGGACGGCAAGCCCGCGGGCTTCACCCCCACCGTCGTCACCCTCCCCGAAGGTGAGCACGCCTTGGAGGTCGAAAGCCGCGAGGTGCGCCCGCTGCGCCAGAAGGTGACCGTGGTCGCGGACCAGGAGGTGAAGGTCCACGCGGAGCTGCGCTACGCCCCCCCACCCGTCCGCGCCGCATCCAAGAGCCTGGTCGCCGTGGACGACGCGCCCGCCTCCACCACCGTGCTCACCCAGGAGGAACTGCGCGCGTTCGGCTGGCGCACCCTCGCGGAGGCACTCTCCGGCGTGCGCGGCTTCTACATCACCGACGACCGGACCTATACGTACCTGGGCGTGCGCGGCTTCTCGCCCCCGGGAGACCTCAACACCCGCGTCCTCATCCTCTGGGACGGCCACGCCATGAACGACGTGTGGGCCGGCCAGGGCTACGCCGCCCACGACCTCAACGTGGACCTGATGGAGGTCGAACGCATCGAAGTCGTGCGCGGCCCTGGCAGCGCCCTGTACGGCACCGGCGCCTTCTTCGCCGTCATCAACGTGGTGCCGCGCGAGTCATTGGGCCCGGACAACCACCTGGAAGTCACCGGCGCGGTGGGCGCGCTGAACACCACGCGCGGACACGTCACCGCCTCGTGGGAGGACGGCAATCGCTCCATCCTGGTGAGCGCCTCGGCGCTGACGGCCTCCGGCGCGGACACCACGCGGTTGCGGCGCCTGGACCCGTCGCTGGCGGACGTGCTCGTCAACGGCCTGGACGCGGAGCGGGCCGCCACCGGCTCCATGCGCGCCCGTCTGGGCGATGTGTCCTTCCAGGCACAGCTCAACGTCCGCTCGAAGGAGCTGCCCACCGCCCCCTACGGCACCGTGCCTGGCGCCGAGGGCAACACCGTGGAGGACCTGCGCGCCTTCGTCGAGGCCCGCTACGAGCGCGAGTTCACCGAGCGCTTCAGTTTGTCCGCGCGCGCCGCGTTCGACATCAGCCGCTACGAAGGCATCTACGTCTATCCGGAGGACGCCGGTGGCTCCAACAAGGAGGGCGGCGCGGCGGATTGGGTCAGCGGGGAGGTGCGCGCACGCGTGGGCATCTTCGAGGGCAACCGACTCACGCTCGGCGTGGAGGCCCAGGGACAGCTGAGCGTGCGGCAGACGGCGAGCAACGCCCCCCTGGATGAGAAGTCGCGCACCCTCTTGTCCGCGTATCTGCTCGACGAGTGGCGACTGCACCCGCGCCTGAGCCTCTCCGCGGGCCTGCGTCTGGACAAGTACCTGGACCTGGACACCACCCCCATAACCCCGCGACTGGCCCTCATCGCCCGTCCCTACGACGCGGGGCTCACCAAGCTGGTGGCCGGCAAGGCCTTCCGCGCGCCCAACGTCTACGAGCTCTACTACACGGACGGCATCACCCAGGCGCCCCCGGGCTCGCTGGAGCCGGAGACCATCACCACCTTCGAGCTGGAGCACTCGCACGACCTGACGGACGAGCTGCGCCTGTCGGTGGCCGGCTACCACAACCGCATCTCCAGCCTGGTGCAGCTGCGCACCGACGACGCCCCCTCCACCGAATGTGGCGGCACCCCGTGTCTGCGCTTCGTCAATGACAGCGGCACCACGCTGGCGTGGGGCGCGGAGGCGGGCGTGCACTGGCAGCCGGGACGCTGGCTGCTGGTGGACGTGAGCTACTCGTACGTGAAGCTGCGCAACGCGGCGGACGTGGTGGCCTCTGCGTCACCCGCGCACCTGGTCTCCGGACGCCTGCTGATGCCCGTGGGCAACGGCGACATGCGGCTGGCCACCCAGGCCACCTACCAGAGCGCGCGCCCCACCGGCCCGGGTGGAGCCGACAGCGGTGAGGCGCTGCTCGTCGGCTTCGGGCTCTCCGGTGACTATGGCCCGCTGCGCTACTTCGCCGGCGTCCACAACCTGCTCGACTCCGAGTACCAGATTCCCGTGTCGGACGAGAATTCCATCGCCCCCGTGCCGCAGTACGGACGCACCTTCACCCTCCAGCTCACGGGAACGTTCTGACGCATGGGCGAGGCCGACTTCGAGTTCACCTTCATCCAGCCCGGGCACGCGCTCTACGAGGCGGAGCTGGAGCTGCGCTTCCGCGTGCTGCGCGAGCCTTTGGGCCACACGCGGGACGCGGTGAAGTTTCCCTTCGAGGCACAGAGCCTCCACCTGGTCGCCCACCAGGGTGACAGCGTGCTGGGGTGCGTCCTCTTCCACCCCGAGGACTCGCACGGTGGACGCCTCTTCCAGATGGCGGTGTCGCCCCACCTGCAGGGTCAGCGCCTGGGTGCTCGACTGGTCCATGCGCTGGAAGCGGAGCTGGTGCGACGCGGCGTCACCCACGTCCACCTCCATGCCCGGCAGACGGTCGTCCCCTTCTACGAACGCCTGGGCTATTCCGTGTATGCGGAAGCGTTCACGGAAGTGGGGATTCCCCACCAACACATGAAGAAGTCACTCGCGACGTAGACCGGGGCGGGTGCTCACCACTCGACACCGCCGAATGTCTTCGGGCACCCGGGCGGACCACCGCCCCGTTGCCCCCTGACCTCAACAGGCAGGGGATGCTGGTAACCTTTCGCGAGAGGTCAGCGGGCCAGCGACACCGAGGAGACATGATGAACGGAACGAACGACGGACGCGCCGCGCCCCCTTCCCACCGGGCCGGCCCCTCGGGGGGTCCTGGGGACAGCGAGCTGGATGACGAAGGCTCGCCAGCCGAGTCGGACGAAGGCCGCGCGCCTCGGCGTCCGCCCATCCACGTCCTGGAGGACAACACGCTGCACACGCGGCTGACGCGTGACTTGGGCGTGCACTATCCCTTCGTCAGCGCGGGCATGGCCTTCGTGGCGCTGCCGCCGCTGGTCATCGCCGTGTCGGAGGCGGGAGGCATCGGCATGCTCGGCTCGGCGCCGGAGCCCGCGCCCTTCCTGCGCTCGCGCATCCAGGCCATCCGCGCCGGCACGCAGCGCCCCTTCGGCGTGGACTTCATCCTCGACCGCGCGCGAGCGGGGGACTTCACCACGCGCGAGCACATCGACACGTGCATCGCCGAGCGCGTACCGGTGGTCGCCTTCCACTGGGCCCTGCCGCCCGCGGACTGGGTGAAGGACCTGAGGGCCGCGGGGACGAAGGTCTGGGTGCAGGCCAGTTCGGTGGAGTTCGCGAAGGAGGCGCTCGCGCTGGGCGTGGACGGACTCATCGCGCAGGGCCGACAGGCGGCGGGTTACAACCGGGGCACCACGCCCACACTGAAGCTGGTGCGGGAGCTGCGCGCGCTGGTGGGTGAGTTGCCGTTGCTCGCCGCCGGTGGCATCGCGGATGGGCTGAGCGCGGCGCGCGCGCTGTTCCATGGCGCGGACGGCGTCTGGGTGGGCACGCGCATGGTGGCCTCCGTGGAGGCGTACGCGCACCCGGGCTACAAGCAGCGCGTGGTGGACGGAGACGCGCGCGACTCCGACTTCACCACCCTCTTCGGCCCCGAGTGGTCCGGGCCGCGTCAGCGCGTGCTGCGCAACCGCGTGGTGCGCGAGTGGGCGGGCCGCGAGGCACGTGCGCCGACGAACCCCACGGACTCCATTGGCACCACGCGGCTGTACCCGGGGCTGTCGGGTGGCGATGCGCTCTACACGATGCCGCGCTTCAGCGCCTTCGTGCCCACGCCCGACACGCAGGGTGACCTGGAGGAGATGGTGCTGCCCGCCAGCGGCTCCAGCATGGCGCGCATCGAGAGCGTGCTGCCCGCCGGTCAAATCGTCGTGGAGATGATGGAGGGCGCGCACCGGCTGCTGGCGAACCCGTACGAGTTGGAAGCGGACGCCGACGAGAACGACCGCTCCTGAGTCGAGGTGCCCGGCGGACGGTGCCCTGCTGCTCCGCCCGCCGCCATTCCCGCTGAAACGGGTGAAGCGGCCGGGGAAGTTGGAGTAGGAACCCACGGAAGACAGGTGGGTCCCATGACGATGACGACGACACAGGCGCGCTGGCGGCGCGTGGCGGTTTCGGGCTGGATGGCCCTCGCGCTGTGTGGCGGCGTGGCGGTGGCGCGGGCGGTGACTTCGGAGGTGAGGACGCCGTCGCGGCGACTGTCCGCCGAGGAGCGCGTCCTCGTGGGCCGGGCTGCCGCGGAGGCGGAGCCCCACTGGCGTCGGCGCTCGATGCACTCGTTCCCCGGAGACCACTGGTCCCAGGACGACGACTTCGGCGCGTCGGAGCGAGGCTGGGTGATGAGCGAGGCGCGCAGGCGCGACGTGCCGGTGACGGACGTGTTCGACGCCATCGACACCGAGCTGCGCTCGGCGGCGCCCATCCTCCCGCCGCGCAAGGCCTCCGCCAGCCCGTGCAAGCCCCGTCCGTTCTACGACTGATGCCCGGCACGAACTCCACCCTCGCTTCGCGAGGCCACCGTCGGCCCGCGCTCGCCACGACCCTTCGCAGAGGCTCGAGGCCCGGCCCCGTCGTCCTCCCGCGAGGTCACCGCCGCTCCGTGCCTGACTCCTGCTGCTCGCGTCCCTTGATGCCCGGCGCGTCCCCCGTCTTCTCGCGCATCGGCGCGCTCCCTCTCGAATGACGACCTTCTCCCACGGACTGCTCCGCGCCGCCCACCGCGCCGCCTCGCTCACGAGCGTGCGCCTGGCCCTCTTCGGCGTCCTCGCGCTCGCCGCGTGCTGGCATTCCCTGTCGCTCGCTGGAGGGATGAACGACTTCCGCGACTCGCACCTGCTCGATTCGTACGAGGACGCGGGCACGCGCAGCGTGACGCACTACGGACAGCTGCCCTTGTGGAACCCCTGGTCCTGCGGTGGCCAGTACGCCCTGGGCAGTCCGCAGACGCGCGTCTTCGCGCCCACCGTGGTGCTGTCCTCCCTCGTGGGCCCGCGCCGCGCGGAGCCGATTCTGCTGTGGGCCTTCCTCGTGCTCGGCATGGAGGGCTTCTTCCACTACGCCCGACGGCGCGTGGGCTCCGCGACAGGCGCACTGGGCGCGGCTCCCCTCTTCGGGTTGATGGGCTTCACCGCCCTGTCCTGGTCCATCGGCTGGCTCAACTTCGCGGGCTTCCTCCTGCTGCCGTGGCTGCTCGTCGGCACGCGTCGCGTCGCGGAGGGGAAGCTGTCTGGCGTCGCGCTCGTGGGCGGCGTCTTCGCGCTGCTGCTCAGCTTCGGTGGCACCTACCCGGTGCCCATGGGCGCACTCTTCGTCGCGCTGGAGACCGGACGCACGCTGTACGGGATGCGCGGCATGCCTCGACGGCGCGAGGCGCTGTGGGCCCTGGGCATCACCGCCTGCTTCACCCTGGCCGCGTGTGCCTTCCGGCTCTGGCCGCTCATCGAGACGATGCGCTCCTCGCCGCGCGTCATGGCGGGTACGCCGGGCAACGCGCTCGTGCCGCTGACGAAGATGCTGCTCCAGCTCCCCGCGCGCTCCGGCTACAGCGACCCGGGCAACTTCTACTTCGCGCCCGCGGCCCTCCTGCTCGCGCTGCCCGCCCTCGCCCTCGCCCGACGCCGCGCGCTCTATCCCGCCGTCATGGCGGGCCTGTGCGCGTGGATGGCGGCGGGATACTCGGCCACGCCCTCGCTGTTCGCGGGGCTGCGCACGCTCCCCATCTTCGAGACGTTCCGCTACCCCGAGCGCTTCCTCGTCCCCACCTGCTTCTTCCTCGCGGAGCTGGCCGCGCTGGGGCTCGCCGCGCTGCTCGCGCGCACGTGGCGCGCGCCCTCCCGGTGGACCTGGGCCGCCGTGGCCGCGTGTGCCGTGGCCATCTCCAGTTGGGGCTTGCAGCTTCGCGCCTTCGACAACCTCTCGCGCTGGGCGCAGATGACGGCGATGCCCGCCGAGCGGGAGCAGCCCTTCGCCCAGGCGCGCGGCAATCGCTGGTCGCAAGGACACCTGCTCGCGCTCAACCGGGGCTCCATCGCCTGTGGCGAGGCGTGGCCCGTGCCCATGTCCTCCAAGCTGCGCGGAGACTTGAGCCAGGAGGAGTACCTGGAGGAGCCCGGCGCGGGCACCGCGAAGCGCGTGGAGTGGACGCCCAACCGCGTGTCCATCGACGTGGACGCGACGCGGCCCACCGTGCTGCTCGTCAACCAGAACTGGCACCCGGGCTGGAAGTCGTCGCAGGGCGAGGTCATCTCGCGTGACGGACTGCTCGGCGTGCGCGTGCCGCAAGGCCGTCAGCAGGTGGTGCTGAGCTTCCTGCCCCGCTCGGGACTCGGAGGCACGCTCGTGTCGGCGCTCGCGTGGGCCGGGCTCGCCTTCCTCATGTGGCGCGAGCGGCGCGGTCATCGGCTGCCGTGGCCCGGAGCGCTGGGCGTGTCCGCCGTGCCCCTCGCCGTGTGGGGTGTGCTCGCGATGGCGTGGCCTGAGCCCGTCGCGAAACCGGACCCGCGCAACGCGGATGGCTCGCCGTTGACGGTGGCGGCGCTTCCCCCCGAGGCGCGGCAGGTGAACGCGCGCTTCGATGTGCCCGTGGAGCTGGTGGCGGCGGAGGTGCCCGCGGAGCCGGACGCGGAAGGCATCACCCCCCTGGTGCTCCACTGGCGCACGACGGGGCCGGTGCCCCGCTCGGTGGGCATCTTCGTGCACGTGGTGTCGGCGGAGGGCCAGCGCATGGGCTCGGACCATCCGGTGCTGGGCGGCACCTGGTTCTTCGCGGATGCGCCTCGGGACACGCTGCTGCGCGACGCCTTCTCCCTCTCCACGCGGGGCTGGCGGCCCGGAACGTGGAACGTGCTGGTGGGCCTGTGGCACGCGGGCGGCGACCAGTCCCGCGTCGATGTGCTCGGCACGGGCGGAGCACAGGTGTCCGAGGGCCGCGTGTACGTGGGGACGTTCACCGTTCCACGGAACGTCCGGGCCAATGAGTCTTCCGTGAACCCGTAGTCCGGGAGCCGACAGCGCGCCGAGACGCGCGGCGCTCCCGGGGTTATGAAGCGCGCATGCGAATCCTGCACACCATGTTGCGCGTTGGGGACCTGGAGAAGTCGCTCGACTTCTACACGCGGGTCATCGGAATGAAGCTGCTGCGCCGCCACGACTATCCCGACGGGAAGTTCACCCTGGCCTTCGTGGGCTTTGGCCCCGAGGACACCCACCCCGCGCTGGAGCTGACACACAACTGGGGCGTGGAGAAGTACGAGCTGGGCACGGCCTATGGCCACGTGGCGCTGGGCGTGCCGGACATCCGCGCGACGTGCGATGCGATTCGACAGGCCGGTGGCAAGGTGGTGCGCGAGCCCGGGCCGATGAAGCACGGCACCACCGTCATCGCCTTCGTCGAGGACCCGGACGGCTACCGCGTGGAGCTCATCCAGAAGGACACCTAGTCCCGTCGCCAGTTCGTCACCCGCACCGTGGCCGCGCCGCCGTTCACCCGTGACGCGCCACGGGTGCGCTCCGCCCCTCCCCCCGGGCGCCTGGGTGACAACGAAGCCTGCGTCGCCTGTCGCGGGCCATTAAGGTGGCCACGTGAGCCCCAACCCTTCCTTCCTCCCCAGCCACGAGCCCCCCAGCCGACCGCGCGACAGCGCCCTGCTCTTCCTCTCGCGCGGCATGGAGCTGCTCATCATCGAGCGGGAGGGCGCCATCAGCCTGCCCACCGGCTCCACGCTCCCTGAGTTCGCCTCGGCGGCCCACTACCTGGGCGTGCTGGACGGAGTGGACTGCTACGCCGCGCCCCTGCCTCGGGACTTCGCGCCGCCGGAGGGCACCACCCTCGTGCCCGCGCGCTCGCTCTACAAGCGACTGGACGAGGTGCACTTCGCCGTCGCCGGCCGCGCACTCGCCATCGCCGAGTGGGACATCCAGCACCGCTTCTGCGGGCGCTGTGGCCAGCCCACGCAGCTGGTCTCCGGTGAGCGCGCCCGCCGCTGCACGGTGGACAACACGCCCTTCTACCCGCGCATCTCCCCCGCGATGATTGTGCTCGTCACCAAGGGCGACACCATGTTGCTCGCGCGCAACTCCACCCTGCCGGAGCCCATGTTCAGCACGCTCGCGGGCTTCGTGGACGCGGGTGAGTCGCTGGAGGAGTGCGTCGCGCGCGAGGTGAAGGAAGAGGTCAACATCGAGGTGAAGAACATCCGCTACTTCGGCTCGCAGCCCTGGCCCTTCGGGCGCTCGCTCATGGTGGGCTTCACCGCCGAGTACGCGGGGGGCGACATCCAGGTGGACGGCAAGGAGATCGCCGAGGCCCACTGGTTCCACCCCGACGAGCTGCCCCGCGTCCCGCCGCGCCTGAGCATCGCCCGGCACCTCATCGACGCCTTCATCGAGCGCGTGAAGGGCCCGACGCCCAGAGGCTGACAGCGACCGGGGGTGCCAATAAGCAGGCCCTGGCGCCATCGGCTAGCGTCCCTTCTTCCTTCGCGGGAGGGACCTGGATGAATCGCTTCGCACTGCGGGACCGCACAGACGGCCTCGATGCCCGGACGCAGCACGAGGACATCGTTCGCATCCTCGCCACCCAGGAGTTCCCCTGGGACATCACCCAGGCGCTCAGCTTCGCGCTGTTCCGCACCTACGCGGTGCCGAGCATCGGGATACTGCTGCACGAGACGGGGGAGTTCACCGAGCGCACCCAGAAGCGCTACGACGACACCGTGCTCATCCTCGACGCCATCCTCGAGCACGGCATCGCCAGCCCCACGGGCCACAGCGCCTTCCGCCGGATGAACCAGATGCACGGCGCCTATGACATCTCCAACGAGGACATGCGCTACGTGCTCTCCACCTTCGTGGTGACCCCCGTGCGCTGGGTGGGCGAGTTCGGCTGGCGGCCCTTCACTCCGCACGAGGCGGAGGCGTGGACCCACTATTACCGCGCGGTGGGCCGCCACATGGGCATCCAGGACATTCCGGAGACCCACGCGGACTTCGTCGCACTCATGGACGGCTATGAGGCGAAGCACTTCGCCTTCGATGCGCGCAGCCAGGCGGTGGCCGACTCCACGCTGGAGCTGCTCACCACCTTCCCGCCGTCCCACCTGGCGCCCAAGAAGCTCGTGAAGCTGTTCGCTCGCACGTTGATGGAGGACGCGCTGCTGGACGCGTTCCACTACGCGCGCCCCTCCGCGCTCACCCGGAAGGTGTTCCGCACCGCGCTCAAGCTGCGCGGGAAGTTCGTGCGCTACGCCCTGCCTCCGCGAGAGGTGCCCAGGTTCGGCCGCGAGAACTCCAGCGTGCGCACCTACCCGAAGGGCCACGTCGTCGAGCAGCTCGGCACCTTCCCCAAGACCTGCCCCGTGCACCACCACCGCCCGGCCACGGCTTCGGAGGAAGAAGGACACGCCCCACGGGCCCAGGGGACGGGCGGCTCCTGAGCCCGGAAGGCCGCAAGTGCTCCAGATTCCACGGACTTCGCCTCGCCCGGGCCGCTTCCCGCAGCGAGGTCCAGGGTCCGGGAATCCCGGGCCGCTCCCGGGGCGTTGGCTCCGGATTGGGGTGACGGCTTGACCTCCCGGGCTGACTGGGGTTGAAGCGCCGCTCCCTTCGCCTCACGAAGAAGCCATGCCCGCCGCGCGTCCCCACATCGAGCCCCGCCTCGTTCCCACCGCTGACTCCGTGGTGGTGAAGGAGATCTACCTCTCTCTCCAGGGCGAGTCCTCGCACGCCGGCCTGCTGTGCGCCTTCATCCGCCTCACTGGCTGTCACCTGCGCTGCACCTACTGCGACAGCGAGTTCTCCTTCCACGGCGGCGCGCGTCGGAAGAACGCGGACGTCATCGAGGAAATCAAGGCGCTGCGCACCCCGCGCGTGGAAATCACCGGCGGCGAGCCCCTGCTCCAGCCCGGCGTCTACCCGCTGATGCAGTCGCTGCTCGACGAGGGTTTCACGGTGCTGCTGGAGACCAGCGGCGCCATCGACGTGCGGCTGGTGCCTCCGGCCGTGCACAAAATCGTCGACATGAAGACACCGTCCTCGGGCGAGGCCGCGCGCAATGATTTGCGCAACTTCGCGTCGATGAACGCGAACGACGAGCTGAAGTTCGTCATCGGCTCGCGCGAGGACTACGACTGGTCCAAGGCCCTCATCGCCGAGCACCGGCTGGCCGAGAAGCCCTTCGCGCTGCTGTTCTCCACCGTGTTCGAAAAGCTCCACCCGCGCGAGCTGGCGGAGTGGACCATCGAGGACCGGCTCTCCGTCCGCTTCCAGCTCCAGATGCACAAGTACCTCTGGGAGCCGAACGCGCGCGGCGTCTGAAGCCCGCTCGCGTCAGACGCCAGGCGCCGCGAAGTACAGCCAGCCCCAGAACAGCAGCCACGCGGACAGCAACCCCAGGGTCACCCAGCCGAGCACGGACGCGACCCGCGCGGGAACCTGTCCCTTCGCGGGGCTCTCCCCCCTGCGGATGCGCCCCGCCTCCCGCATCCCCAGCACCACGCTGCCCACGCCCGCCACCAGCGGCGGCAGCGGCATCGCCAGGGTACACGGCAAGACCAACAGTCCCAGCACCCCGAGCCCCAGCGCGCCCCAGGCCGCGCGCGACGCGGGCCCGTCCTTGCGCCGCAACGACACACACGGCTCGCAGAAGGAGGACTCGCCGAAGAGCTCCAGGCACTCCCCGCACAGGAAGCTTCCGCAGCGCGTACAGGTGGCCACCGCGGAGACCTCCGCGTGGCGCGCGCACAGGGCGGCCGTGCTCTCCACCATCACCACGACACCCTGGCGTCGGGCGAGCGCACGGCGAAGCGACGCCTCAGAAGCCCGGCGGAGGAACGCGCGCCGTCAGCGCCGTCAGGGCGTGCGAGCCCAGGCCCAGGAACACGGCCGACAGCACCGTGCAGGACACGAAGCCCGCGACGATGAGCCCCTTGTGCCGGTGCTCGAACTGGCTGAACGCGTAGAAGAACGCGTAGCAGGGGATGAGCAGCACCATCACTCCCGTGCCCACGCTGCGGCGGAAGGCATGGACGATGAGGAAGGCGGCGCACACCAGGGCGACGAGACTGGACAGGATGGCGAGCGGGAGCAGCGGCACGCCCTCCCCTTAACACGTTCCACCCCTGGCCAGGGCGTCGTGCACATACTAAGCACGGCCTGTCGTCCCCCTGCCGAGGTGATTGCGCATGAACGCCGCCAAGACACTGCTCAACTTCGTCCTCGCGGGTACCCTGCTGGGCATCCTCGTCGCGTCCTGGGCCGGTCCCCACTTCATCGGTTGGTACAACGAGACGCCCCTGGCGACCCAGACGATGTGCAACCTGCCCCAGGTGGTCCGCAACGTCAGCTCGGACCTGCTCACCTGGCAGACCATTGGCGCCGGCATCGGCGCCGCCGCCTTCCTGGCGCTGGGCATCCTCTTCACCCTCCGCGGCAACCGGAAGGCCCGCGAGCAGGAGGCCCAGACGCCGCCTCCGGCCGCACCGTCCCAGACCGCGCCCTGAGGGGCCCTGCCCGGCCGACTACGGCACGCGCACCAGCACGGAAGGCGTCGTGCCCAGCACGCCGCCGCCCCCGCTGTCCATCACGTTGACCTGCAGCAGGAAGTGCGTCGGCTCCTTCACGCCCTCCGGAGCCGTCCAGGTCGGGGTGCGCGAGTGGGAGTCGCTGAAGTGACCCGCGGGCTCCGCGGGGTTCTGCGTCCAGACGTACTCCATCTCGTCACCATCGGGGTCCTGCACCTCGAACACGAGCTGCACGACGCCCCCGGGCTCCACCGTCTTCGGGCTCGGAATCGGCCCCGCACTGACATCCGGTGGATGGTTGACCACCCGGCCACACCCCAGGGCCAAGATGACCAGTGCGGCGAAGACTCCTGAAAGCGACCGAAGCATGGACTGCCCCCTGTGAAGAATGGTCCCACGGTAACGCGCGACACCGCGTTCGGGTATCGAGGGACCCGACACAAAAGACCCGGATTCCAGGATGATGACAGATGGCGGCGCGAAGGGTCGCCCACCAACGGTCATCCCCGCACGCCGGTATGACGAGGGAACCGGCTCAGCGTCCGCGGCGTCGCGGGGGCCGAGCGGCGGACACGAGCAGCAGCTTGTCGCCCCGGGTGAGGCGTTTGATGGCGGCCTCCCGTCGCAGGGCGGCGCCGCGGTCCTCGGCGGCCTCGCTCCAGACGAGGGTGACGGGCAATCGCGCCCGGGTGTAGGCCGCGCCGCGTCCGCGTCCGTGAGTGGCCACGCGCCGTTCCAGGTCATTGGTGGCGCCAGTGTAGAGCGAGCCGTCTCGGCAACGCAGCATGTAGACAGTCCAGCGGGGAAGGTCGTCCGGCACGGGGGGCGCGACTGTACCGCGTAGCGCCCCCGCGCACCCCGCCCCCGTGC